>SLAK01000110.1 GCA_007126855.1 Dehalococcoidia bacterium
ACCGGGTTCATTGCGGCGCTGGCACTTGCCCCGATCGGCGGAGCGGTTCTTGGCCTTGCCATCGAGCGGGGCCTGCTGCGCCACATCTACAACCGCCCCCACCTGGACCAGCTCTTACTGACCTTCGCCCTTGTGCTGGTGCTAGTGGATGGCGCGCGGTTGGTGTGGGGGGTGGAGTTCAAGTCGGTGGCGATGCCGGACTTCATCTCCGGGTCGGTCGGGATAGTCGGCCGCTCCTTCCCGGCCTACTACTTCTTCGTCTGGGGCGTGGCGCTTTCCATAGGCGCGGGCCTGTGGTTGCTGGTCTTCCGGACCCGCACCGGCATGCTCATGCGGGCCATTGTCCAGGATGAGGAAATGTCGGCTGCGCTCGGGATTGATACGCAACGGCTCTACTCGATCACGTTCGTCATCGGCGCTTACCTCGCCTGCCTGGGCGGCGTACTCCTGGCACCGATGCGCGCAATCGGCGTGCATCTCGCCACCGAGTCGATCATTCAGGCGTTCATCATCGTCATCGTCGGTGGGCTGGGCAGCGTGGGTGGCGCGCTCATCGGCGCGCTCCTGCTCGGGCAATTCACGGCCTTCGGCGTGCTCATCACGCCGCGCCTGGCGGTGATCTTCCCGTTCGTCCTTATGATTGTCGTCCTCATTCTTCGACCATATGGCCTCTTTGGCCGGCGGGAGGGCCAATGACCACCATCAACGGAACATTTCGCAAGCTCACCGCGCCGGCACTAGGCCTGGACGCGCAAGGGCTGCTGTACGTGCTGATTGCGTCGGGGCTCATAGCGGCAGTGCTGGTCTTCCCCGTGTTCGCCTCGCGGTTCGAGGTGCGGCTGGGCACCGAGCTGATGTTCCTGGCGCTGTGGGCCATGAGTCTGAACCTCATCCTGGGCAACCTGGGGATGATCTCGTTCGGGCACGCGGCGTACTTCGGGCTCGGCGCGTACACGGTGGCATTGATCATGCAGAAGACCGACATCCCCTTTGCCGCGGCGTTTATCGCTGCGCCGTTCGTCGCCGGGATCGGGGCGATGGTGGTCGGATTCTTCTGCATCCGGCTGCGCCATCCGATCTACTTCGCGCTGCTGACCCTGGCCTTCGCCCAGCTCCTGTTCACCATTGCCTTCCAGTGGTACGGGTTTACGGGAGGGGACAACGGCGTCGTGGGGTTCGGCCGCGATGTGCCGGAGTCATTGCGCCTTGACCCAACGAATCTCTACTACTTCACCGCCGGGATCGTAATCATCTCGATGCTCGCGCTGTGGGTGATCGCGCGATCGCCGTTTGGCTTGATGCTCAAGGCGATCCGCGAAAACCCCGAGCGGGCCGAGGCCATCGGCATCCCCGTGCAGCGCATGCGCTGGACGGCCTTCGTGATCGCCGGCTTTTTCGCCGGCATCTCCGGCGCGCTCTTCGCCACCTTCCAGCGCGCCGTCTTCCCGGACGCGATGCACTGGCTGAAGTCCGGCGAGGTGCTGATCATGGTGCTGCTCGGCGGGATGGGGTGGTTCCTTGGGCCTGTCGTCGGCGCTGCCACGTTCTTCATTCTCCGACACGAGATCAGCGGTCACACCGAGTACTGGCAGCTTTTCCTCGGCATCCTCCTTTTGGCGGCGGTGCTGTTCTTCAGAGAAGGGGTGGCAGGGGCACTGGTGAGCATTGCCCGCTGGGGCAGGGGCAGGGTTCAGGTCCTTCGTAACAGGCGGCGCGGCGATTCGACGGCCGCACCGGCGGCGAAGGAGGACGACGCGTGATCCTGGAAGCTGCTGGTCTGCGGAAGTCCTTTGACGGGTTCGAGGCGGTGGGCGGTGTCGATCTCGCTGTCGGGGAGGGCGCTGTCCACGCGCTGATTGGGCCCAACGGCGCCGGAAAGACTACGCTCTTCAACCTGGTGACCGGTGAGCTGCGGCCCGACGCGGGCAAGGTGCTTTTTGCCGGCCAGGATGTTTCCCGGCTGTCGCCCCATGCGCGCTGCAAAGTGGGGATGGGACGGTCCTTCCAGCGAACCCACATCTTTCCCAAGCTCTCGGTGTTCGCCAACATCCAGTCGGCCATCCTCTCGCGCGAAGGCCGCTGGCTCGAGCTCTACCGCTTTCTCGGGCGGCGCGGCGGAGAGGAAGTACAGCAGATCATGGACGAGATCGGGCTGACTGACCTCGCCGAGGTGCCGGCCGGGCAACTTTCGCACGGCGACCAGAAGCGCCTGGAGCTGGGCATTGTGCTGGCGCTGCAGCCGCGCATGATGTTCCTGGATGAGCCGACGGCGGGGATGGCGCCGCACGAAAAGCAGGCTGCGATGGAGCTGATCCAGAGCATTGTGCGGAGCCGTGGGCTCACGTTGTTGCTGACGGAGCACGACATGGACGTGGTGTTTTCCGTCGCCGACATCATCACTGTGCTCCACCGGGGCCAGATCATCGCCGAAGGTGCTCCCGACGAGATTCGCGCTAACGAGGAAGTCGGGGACGTATATTTTGGAGGTTCCGCGTGGCGCTCGACGTTCGAGGAATCCACAGCTACTACGGACTGAGCCATGTGCTCTTCGGGGTCTCGCTGGAGATCCAGGAAGGCGAAGCGCTGGCGCTGCTCGGCCGGAACGGCGCCGGCAAGAGCACGACGCTGAAGTCAATTATGGGCTTCGTGAAGCCACGCGAGGGGCAGGTGATCTGGAACGGTACGGATATCACAGGTCGCGCGGCGGATAAGGTGGCGCGGATGGGCATCGGCTACGTGCCAGAGGACCGGCGCATCTTTCCGCAGCTCTCGGTGCGCGAAAA
>SLAK01000271.1 GCA_007126855.1 Dehalococcoidia bacterium
GTCGCTCGGGAGCGAGCGGCTGTTCATCGCGACCGGACACTTTCGTAGCGGCGTGGAACTGGCGCCAATCACCGCCAGCTTGCTCGCCGGCGTGATCTGCGAAGGAAGGGAGGACCCGCTACTGGAGACCTGTTCGCCGATGCGCTTCGGCGCGTCCGACACGCCAGCGTGACCTGGGGAGCCCTGGTGGGGGGCGAAGGGGCATGCGCTGGCTCATATTGTGGCGCCGGGAGCCGTGTGCCAGTATGGCGCCACCCGAAGGAGGTTTGAATCATGCCGCTCGAACCGGACCGGCTCGTGGCGATGTACCGTGCGCTCGCCGGCAGCCGCCTTGCGGAAGAAGCCATAACCGACCTGAACAAGCAGGGCGTGCTCCGCGGCCATCATTCCGGCCTCGGCCATGAGGCCATCGGCGTTGCCGTCGGTTCCGCCGTGCGTGACGACGATTGCGTCCAGCCCAGCCACCGCTCCGGCATGATGCTTGCCCACGCTCGCGGCGGCTACAGCCTCCGCGAAGCCGTGCTCTCCCAGTTCGGCAAGGCGCCCAGCGCCTTCGGCCTGGGGGAAGGGCGGCCACGGACGCTCACCATCGTCGGGCTCGTCGGGACCTGGGTGCCCATGTCCGTCGGCGTTGCGATGGCCGACCGGCTAAAGGGCAAAGATACCGTCACCGTGACCTTCTTCGGCGACGGCGCCGCCAACGAGGGCGCCGTGCACGAAGCCATGAACTTCGCGGGAGCGCGGCGGCTGCCCATCGTCTTCCTGCTCGAAAACAACGGGTACGCCGTCAGCATGCCGGTCAGCGAGGCGACGGCCGCACCGGATTTCGCGGCACGCGCGGCAGGCTATGGCATGCCAGGCGTGCTGGTCGACGGGCACGACACCATCGCCATGTACGAAGTGGTCGAAGAAGCGATCGACCGCGCCCGGCGGGGCCAGGGCCCGACACTCATCGAAGCCCGGATCCTGCGCTGGGAAGCGCACGCCCACGGCATCGCCGACGTGCGCGATGAGGAAGAGCTCGCCGCCGCCCGGCGGACCGACTGCGTGCGGAACCTTCGCGAATCGCTCCTCGCCCAGGGCATCCTCAGTGAGGAGCAGGCGGCAGCGATCGAGGCGGAATGCCGCGCCGAAATCGACGCCGCGGTCGAGGAGGGGCGGAAGCCGGGCCCCGCGCCCGAAGCCCCGCCGCCGCTCACCGCCGACGAGGCCTGGCGCCTCACCTACGCAGACTGAGAGACCGCGGAGAGATTCATGAGCGAGACGCTGTACGTACAGGCGATCAACCGGGCACTTCACGAAGAGATGGAGCGGGACGAATCGGTCCTTGCCATCGGGCTCGACATCGGCCGGCAGGGCGGCCTCTTTGGCGCCACGCGGGGCCTCTATGAGCAATTCGGGCCAAACCGGGTCATCGATACTCCCATTTCGGAGGCCGGCTATACCGGCGCGGCGATCGGCATGGCGATGGAGGGCATGCGCCCCGTCGTCGAAATGCAGTTCGCCGACTTTGTGACCGTGGCGTTCGACCAGATCACCACTGTGGCGTCGAAGATGCACTTCATGACGCGCGGCGCGAAGCAGGTGCCATTGGTCGTCCGGATGCCCTACGGCGTGAACGTGAGCGGCGAAGGGTACATGACCGGCGCGGGCCCGCATCACTCGCAAAGCCCGGAGGCATGGTTCTGCCATTGTGCCGGGCTGAAAGTCGTGATGCCCTCGACGCCCGGGGACGCGCTCGGGCTGCTGAAGTCCGCGATCCGGGACAACAACCCGGTGATGTTCTTCGAACAGAAGGGCCTCTACTTCACGCAGCGCGAGGACCTGCAGGAAAGCGAGCACATCGTGCCGCTCGGCAAGGCCGACGTGAAACGGCCCGGCGACGACGTGACCGTGATCGCCACGGGCGCGATGGTTGGCCTGACGCTCTCCGTTGCAGGCCGGCTTGCCTCCGAAGGCATCTCTGTCGAAGTGCTGGACCCGAGGACGCTCGTGCCGCTGGACCGCGAGGCTATCGTCGCCTCTGCGGCGAAGACGGGCCGGGTGGTTGTCACGCACGAGGCGCCGGAGACCGGAGGCTTCGGAGCGGAAATCGCCGCCGTGGTCGCCGACGGCGCATTCAGCAGTCTGAAGGCGCCGGTGAAGCGTGCCTGCGCGCGGGATATGCCGGTCCCGGCAGGGCTCACCGCTCGTGCGGCGCTACCGGGCGAAGCGACCATCGAGGCGGCAATCCGCGAGGTGCTCAAAGCGTAGGAGAAAGAACTCACGATCGGTGAGTTCGCCCGAAAGCGTGAATCGCCGATATAGTTTCGTCATGCGCCGCCGGAAAAGCCGCAGGGCCTTTCTTGGGCTACTCGGACTCGGAGCAGCCGGGCTGGCGGGCGCGTGCCGTGAGGGCACGGCCGGCCCGCGCGAGGCCGGACTTGCCCCAGGTTTGGCAAACCCGACGCCGACTGTGCCTCCGCCCACGTCAACGTCAACACCAACCCCCACGCCGACGCCGCTGCCCACAGCCACGCCGACGCCCAGGGCCGCAGGGCTCGAAGTACGCGCCCTGCTCCCCGGCACAGAATGGGAGACCAGCGCATACATCCAGTCGAGCGGGGGTTCCGGCCCGGTGCTGATGGTCCTGGGCGGCGTCCACGGCAACGAGCCAGCCGGATGGTACGCTGCCGACCAGATCGCCGGGTGGACGCCTGAGGCCGGCGTGCTCATCGTCATCCCCAGGGCCAATGTGAAGGCTATCGACGGCTTCGAGCGGCTTGTCGAA
>SLAK01000126.1 GCA_007126855.1 Dehalococcoidia bacterium
CGAACCGCGGCCGCGGCGTCGCCTCCGGCTTCTGGTTCAACGCGGGCATGCAGTCCTCAGTCGTCGCCTCCGTCAACCCCGATGGCAGCGTCAACCTGATCGAGGGCTCCACCGACATCGGCGGCACCCGCGCCTCCATCGCCATGCAACTCGCCGAGACCATCGGCATCCCCTACGAGGACGTCAAGCCGACCGTCGTCGATACCGACTCCATCGGCCACAACGACGTGACCGGGGGCAGCCGGGTGACCTTCGCCACCGGCAAGGCCGCCTACGAGGCCGGCATGGATATTCGCCGCCAGATGGTCGAGCGCGCCGCGAAGCTCTGGGACGTCAGCGCCGACGACGTGGAATTCGCCGACGGTGTGCTCACCTGCAAGACCGATTCCTCGAAGAAGCTCACCTTCAAGGAGCTGGCCGCGCAGCAGCCGCGCACCGGCGGCCCCATCCAGGGCAAAGGCTCGCTGGTCGCCCGGGGCGTGGGCGCGGCCTTCGGCACCCACATCGTCGATGTCGAAGTCGACACCGACACGGGCAAAGTCGACATCCTGCGCTACACCATCGTGCAGGACGCCGGCACAGCGATTCATCCGTCCTATGTCGAAGGCCAGATGCAGGGCGGCGTCGTCCAGGGCATCGGCTGGGCGCTCAACGAGGAGTACGTCTACGACGACGAAGGCCATCTCCAGAACGCCAGCTTCCTGGATTACCGGATGCCGACGACGCTCGATGTGCCCGACATCGAGACGGTCATCGTCGAAGTGCCCAACCCGGGCCATCCCTATGGTGTCCGCGGTGTGGGCGAAGTGCCGATCGTGCCGCCGCTCGCGGCCATCGCCAACGCCATCTACGACGCCACCGGCCACCGCTTCACCGACCTCCCGATGTCGCCCCGCCGCATCGTCGAGGAGATCCACGGGCTGGCATAGCCCGCGTGCGCCAGCATTCGACGGGGGAGATCACACCTCCCCCGTTTCACATAGCCGGACGCTGCCATGCCCCGTATAACCGTCCCCTCTCTGCTGCGCCCCCTCTGCGACGGCCGCAACGAGGTCGAAGTCCCCGGCGGTACGCTCGATGCCGTCCTCCGCGCCGCCGACAAGGAATGTCCCGGCTTCTACGAACGCGTCGTCGACACCGAGGAGAACCGCGTCCGCGTCGAGCTGGCCATCGCCATGGATGGCGAAGTCGTCACGCTCTACCTCCACGAGCCCATCGCCGAAGACGCCCACCTCGCCATCGTCCCGGCGATTTCGGGCGGGTGAGGCTTGCTTCAGGAGCTACCGTGGCGCCAGTTCTCCCGGCATCCCGCTACAGTCCCGCGAACGAAAGCACCCACACCGCGCCGATCCCGGCCACCATTGGCCAGGCGATGTTGCGGAAGCTCAGCGCCGCCGCCGTTGCAACGGCGCCGCCGATGAGCCAGGCAGCGGGAATATCAAGCAAGCTTCCATCGCCGCTGGCGACGATCGCCGACGTCGCCAGCGCGGCGATAATCGCGAAACGCCCGTTGTTCAGCAGCTCCTCGACCAGCGGCGGGAATTGCCATCCCGGACCAACACTGATGAACGATGCTCGCAGTGCCCAGGTAATCACGCCCGCTGCGATGAGCGTCGCGAACTCTGTCATCGCAGGGTCCTCCATCTCGCTCCAAGCGAAGCTGCTGCCGCTCCCGCCAGGCCCGCTGCCAGGAGGGCGAAACCCGCGGGCAGCTCTGGCAGCAGGATCATGGTCACAGCCCCAGCTGTCGCCGCGGTGAATGCTGCTACCGTCCGGATAGCTGGAATCAGCATCGTGAGAAACAGCGCAGGCCCGGCGAATTCCATCGAGAGTCCATCAGGCAGCAGTGGCCCCGCGAACAGCCCCAGAGCCACGATCGGCTGCCATGCGAACCAGAGCGCCAGACCTGTCACGAGATAGTACGTGCGCACGCTTTCGACGTCCGGAAGCTCCGGCTCGCGCACTTTCACGATCGCGAACAGTGGATCCACGAGGAGATATGGTCCGGCCCAGCGAAACCACCGCGGCTGTAGGCCGAGGGTATTGCGCAGCACCGCGCTATAGACAAACAATCTGGTGTTCACTGCTGTGATCGTTGCCAGCGTCGAAAGCACGCCGGCGCCCGCCCCGAGGAGCGAGACCGCGACAAGCTGTGCCGAAGCGCCGAAGAGCAACACCGATGTGGAGAGAGATGCCGGCGCTGACACGCCTGTATCGGCCATCGCCGCGCCCAGCGCAAGTCCCAGCGGGGTAAGGCCGGCGATGAGCTGGATCGCATCCACCAGCGCCAGCCTCGAAACACCGCCGACATGGACGCCCCATCGATGCCTGGCGAGAGAATTCGTAAGCAGTGCCATCGTGTATCGTCCCGTGCGAGCTGAGCCTGACGGTAGGCGAGCCGCCCTCGGCGGGCTTGAAGCTTGCGTCGAGAACTTCTGGAGATGCCATGAAGCTTGAGGCCACGCATAACGAACCATCATCCCGCCCATCGGGTAGTGACACCCGCCATCCCCCGCCGTAGCTTGGCCGAAAGAGCGTGGTTCGAAGGCGCGAAATGTCACGGCACAGGCAGAACACCGCGGAATCTCCCTACACCTACGCCGAAGCCCACGTCGGCGAGCTGACGCCCAACCAGCGCCGCGTGCTCGACCTCATCGTCGAGGGCCGGACCAACGCCGAGATCGGCCAGGCCCTCGACATGACGCTCGACGGCGCGAAATGGAACGTCAGCGAGGTGCTGACCAAGCTCGGCTTCGCGTCGCGGGAAGA
>SLAK01000064.1 GCA_007126855.1 Dehalococcoidia bacterium
CGGGCGAGGCGGTTCTGGTGCTGTGGTCGAGCGTCGGTCATGGGCACATCTCCGGGCGCATCGTCTTTCCACCCTAACGCGTTAAAGCAGCCGGGGCGAACTAAACGGGCCCGCCATCCGAGGGGCTCGCTGCTGTACCCTTCCCACACACCAAACGGAGCGGCGCAATGACGGCAGACTTCACCATCCGCAACGCCACGGTCATCGACGGAAGCGGTTCGCCCGGGTTCCTCGCCGACGTGTCCATCGAGGGCGACCGCATCAGCACGGTCGGAGACGGCCAGCCGGCGCAGGTCGAAATCGACGCGGAGGGGCTCGTCCTCACACCCGGCTTCATCGATACGCACAGCCACGACGATGGCGCCTTTATCCGCTACCCGGGGATGGAATTCAAGCTCGCACAGGGGGTGACGACCGACATCAGCGGGAATTGCGGCTTCAGCGCGGCGCCGAACGTGCCCGGCGAGCAGCCGGCCAGCGGCGGTGCGCTGCGTTTCCCAGGCCCGTGGCGCGATCTGGCCGAGTATTTCGCGGAGTGCGAGGCGCGCCGCCCGGCAATCAACAACATGATGCTCGCCGGTCACAACACCATCCGCGGCTGGGTGATGGGCAACGAGCAGCGCGAACCGGACGCCGCCGAAATGGCGAAGATGCGCGCCTTCGTCGAGCAGGCGATGGAGCAGGGCGCCTGCGGCTTCTCCACCGGGCTCATCTACGAGCCGGGGCGGTACAGCCAGACCGCCGAGGTCGTCGAACTGGCGAGCATCGCCGGTCGCCATGGTGGCCTCTATGCCACCCACATGCGCAACGAAGGCGATCAGCTCTTTGATGCCGTCGAGGAGACGCTGGAGATCGGCAAGCAGGCGGGATGCCCGGTGCACATCTCGCACCACAAAGCCGCAGGGCGAAAGAACTGGGGCCGGTGTGCCGAATCGCTGGAGCGTGTCGACCGTGCCGTCGCGGACGGCCAGGACGTGACACTCGATGTCTACCCCTACGTGGCCGGCAGCGGGCCGATGCATCAGTACTTCGACCTGGACGACATCAACCTGGAGCTCGCCGAAGCCATCCGCATAGCCTCCTGCCCGGACCACCGTGAGTGGGAAGGGCGGATGCTCACAGACATCGCGGCCGACGAAGGCATCGCGCTCGACGAGGCCGTGCGCCGCGCCATCACCGGCCCGAAAGGCGCGGAAACCATCTGCATCCAGTTCACCATGGACGAGCAGGACGTCGAGACCAACCTCCGCCACCCACGGGTCATGATCGGCTCCGATGGCATCCCCAACCTGAACGGGTCACCGCACCCACGGCTCTTTGGCACCTTTCCGCGCGTGTTGGGCCACTATGTGCGTGAACGCGGCGTGACGACGCTGGAAGATGCGGTCCGCCGCATGACCAGCCTGCCCGCTGAGCGCTTCGGCGTACCGGCGCGCGGGCTCGTCCGCGAAGGGCTGATCGCCGACCTGGTGCTCTTCGACCCGGCCTCGATCCGGGACCTCGCCACCTGGGACGACCCCAGGCGCGAGCCCGAAGGCATCACCGCCGTGTTTGTCAGCGGCCAGCTCGCATACGACCAGGGGAAGCACACAGGCGCGGGCGCAGGTAAGATGCTGCGCTATCGGACGGGCTGATCGCATACCGGCCCCTACGCCCACCCACAGGAAGGATTGTTGATGACGCAAATGCCTGCGCTGGCGCTTGCTGCCGTACCCGGCCGCCGCCAGCAGACGCTCGAACTCGCCCGGGAAATCGAACAGCGCGGTTTCCAGGGGATCTACTGCGCCAGCTTCGGCGATGGGATGGGCCTCTGTCTTTCCCTGGCGCACGTGACGAAGGACATCCCCTTCGGCACCTCCATCGCCAATATCTACGCGCGCAACCCGCTCGAGATGGCCATGCAGGCCTCCTACATCCACGAGTTGAGCAACGGTCGCTTCTACCTGGGTATCGGCGTGAGCCATGGGCCAACGCACGAACGCATGGGCGTCTCCGCCGGCAAGCCGCTGAGCGACATGCGCGACTATGTGGCGAAGATGCGCAGCGCCGAGAAGATGTCCGGCCCGCTGCCGCCGGTGGTGCTGGCGACGTTGCGAAAGAAGATGGTCGCGCTCTCCGTGGAAATCGCCGAGGGCGCGGTCTGGGCGAACGCGTCCCGGTCGCACATGGAGGAATCGCTTTCGGGCATCCCGGCCGAGAAACGCAATGGGGACTTCTTCATTGGCGACATGATCCCCACCTGCATCGACGATGACCGCGAAGCCGCCGCCAACGTCATGCGCCGGGTGCTCAGCGGCTACGTAAGCCTGCCCAACTACCGCAACTACTGGAAGGAAGCGGGCTACGTCGAGGAGATGGAGGCCATCGAGAAGGCGCTGGAGGCCGGCGACCGCGAAAAACTCCCCGGCCTCATGACCGACCGCTGGCTCTCGGACTCGACCCTCTATGGCTCGGTCAAAGACGTGCGTGAAGGTGCGGAGGCCTGGTTCGCCGCGGGCGTAAAGACGCCAATCGTCGTACCTTCATCTACAAAGGGCGGCCAGTTCAAGGCGTTCGAGGAAATCTTCGCCGCGTTCGCCTGACGCCCGGGAAACAGGCATGACGGACAGCGAGCCCTTCGCCCAGGAACTCAAGGTCGCCGTCGAGGCGGCGGAAGCAGCCGGGCGCGAGGTCATGCGCCTGCGGCAGGACGGCATGCGCTTCGGGCACAAGGAAGACTTCGAGCTTGTGTCCGAAGCCGACCTGCGAGC
>SLAK01000190.1 GCA_007126855.1 Dehalococcoidia bacterium
CGGGACACCAGGCGAAGAGCGCCGGGCGGCGTAGCCGGCAAACCGTACGCATCCCGACGGGAACCTATGCGAAGAGTTCGTGCAGGGTCTGGCGGACTTCGGCGGTGCGCTCCACGGCCTCTTCCGGCGTCGCTTGCGTGGCAATGAGGTTGATGTGCCGCGCGCCGGCTTCGACGTAGCGGGCGATGAGCTCCGCCACTTCTCGCGCGGTGCCATAGGGCGTGTATTTCTCGAAGCGTTCGAAGGGGAGGCGATAGGTGCCCTCCATGCCTTCGGCGACGACCGCGCGCGCTTCGTCACGGCTGTCTGCAACGCTGGTCCAAAACTGCATGCCGAGCTCGACATCGGCGGGGTCGCGTCCGGCAGCAGTGGCAGCCTCGGTGATCAGCTCCTGGGCCTGCTGGAAGCGGTCGAGGGATTGCCAGATGCCGGTATAGCCGTCACCAAGGCGCCCGGCGCGCCGGAGCGCGGCGTCGCTACGCCCACCGACGAAAACGGGCACAGAACGCATGGGCTTTGGGTAGACGGTGACGTCGTCGAGCTGAAACTGCCTGCCTTCGTAGGTGACGCCATCTTCGGCCCAGAGGCGCTTGAGGATTTCGATGGCTTCGTTGGCGCGAGCGCCGCGGGTGCGAGGGTCGACGCCGCAGCTCGTGAACTCGTGGGGGTCTTCGCCGCCGATGCCTATGCCGAGCACCAGGCGCCCGGCGCTGAGCTGGTCGAGCTGGGCGCACTGGAGAGCGACAGGCACGGGGTGGCGCAGCGGGAGCAGGTAGACACCGGTCTTAAGCTCGGCCTGCTCGGTGACGGTTGCGATCGCGGTGAGGGTGATGAGGGCGTCATTCCCGTAGCCATGGAAGGTAACGTGGTCGCCAGCGATGATGCTGTCGATGCCGAGGGCTTCGGCGCGGCGGGCGGCATCGAGGGTGATGTCGCCGGTGGTGCCAAGCCGGATATCCCAGCCGCGGATCATGACGCCGACTTTTGGGGGTCGATTGTCAGCCATGGGGCCGATTCTAGGTGACGGCGTAGCGCTGTTCACGTGGAATTTGCGATAGTCAGGATGCAACCAGCAGAAGGAGTCCTTCGTGACGGAGAACCAGGCTCGACCATCGAGCGTTTTCGACCGAGCATTTCTGACGGATGTGCCGAATGTGACCGAACTGATCCTGGTGCGGCACGGGGAGCAGCATGTCGGGGAATGGGCAACCAGCTCGATCGGCACTTTCGACGACCCGCCGCTGAGTGATCGGGGCCGCCAGCAGGCACGCCTGGCGGGTGAGCGCCTTTCCACTGAGAAGATCGACGCGGTGTACGCGAGCCCGTTGCAGCGGGCGCGGGACACGGGAGAGGCGATAGCAAAGCACCACCGGCTGGAGCCGATCATCATCGACGATATCCGCGAAGTAGAGGTGTTCCGGGACCTGCCGAAAGACCGGCCGGCATTCGAGGCGCTTGGCCGCGATCTGCTTGTGGGTATTCGCGAGCGGATGCTGACGGAGAAGAGCTGGGACGTGTATCCGTACTCGGAGTCGAGCTTTGAGTTCCGGCGGCGGGTGGTGAACGCGATCGAGGGGATTATCGCGGGTAATCGGGACAAGCGCGTGGTGATCGCCTGCCATGGCGGCGTGATCAACGCGTACGCGGCACACATCATCGGGGCACGCTTTGACATGTTCTTCCGGCCGGCTCATGCATCGTTCAACATCTTTGCCGCGGGCGGGAGTATCCGGGCGGTGCATTCGCTGAACGACATCCACCACCTGCAGACGCACGAGGGGCATTTTGTGAGCCATTAGCAGGGACCCTCACCCCCAACCCCCTCTCCCTGACAGGGAGAGGGGGCCTGCCGAGCGGTGGCGTGGTGGGGCGAAGGGGGTAGAGTTGACGGCACAAACCGGGGCGGCGCGCCCCAAATAGCAGGAGGACGACCTGTGGCCGTTGCCAGTTTTTCACTTGAGGGGAAAGTCGCCATTGTTACCGGCGGGAGCCGGGGGATTGGGCGCTCGATCGCGGTAGGGCTTGCTGAAGCGGGGGCGAACGTCGCCGTGGCGGCACGGAAGCCGGAGTCGCTGGAGGAAGCTGTCGCGGCGGTGAACGCGACGGGCCGCAAGGGCATCGGCATACCGACGAACGTGCGGCAGGTGGAGGCGCTGGAGAACCTGGTGAACGAGACGAAACGCGAGTTTGGCCGGGTGGACATCCTGGTGAACAACGCGGGCACGAACCCCGTGTTCGGCCCCGTGCAGAACATCGATGAGCGCGCCTGGGACACGATCATGAACACGAACCTGAAGTCGCCGTTCATGCTCAGCAAGCTGGTGCGGGAAGCGATCAAGGAGCACGGCGAGGGCGGAAGCATCGTCAACGTGAGTTCGACCGGCGGCATCCGCGCCTCGGCGGGACTCGGCGGCTACTCGGTGTCGAAAGCTGGCCTGATCATGCTGACGCAGGTATGCGCGCAGCAGTGGGGTGTCGATGGCATCCGGGTGAACTGCATCGCGCCGGGACTGATCAAGACGGAGTTTTCGCGGGCACTGTGGGAGACGCCGGACATCCTTGCGGGCGCGACGGAGCGAAGCGCCTTGCGTCGCATCGGCCAGCCGGAGGAGATGGCGGGCGCGGTGGTGTATTTCGCGAGCGAGGCTTCGTCGTATGTGACGGGGCAAACGCTGATCCTCGATGGCGGGGGCATCCTCTAGGCGCCTGCCTGTCAACGCCGGGGACAGCATCAGCCG
This sequence comes from Dehalococcoidia bacterium, assembly GCA_007126855.1. Lineage (GTDB taxonomy): Bacteria > Chloroflexota > Dehalococcoidia > Tepidiformales > Tepidiformaceae > SLAK01. The sequence continues at coordinate 2,739 of SLAK01000190.1, forward strand.
CCGGCCGGGGCGGTCTGGCGCACGGCCTGGACGGCTTCCAACACGCCGCCGGTCCAAGGCTCGCCGTGGCCGACGAACACGGTTTCGGCCTTGATATCGACGAGGCGTTCGAGTGACTTCCGGGCTTCGACCATGTCGACGGTCACCAGGTCGGGCAGGAGTGTGGGGCCGATTGAGCTGGTGAACGGGTTGTAGGTGGCAAGCGCATCACCGGCGAAGAGAGCGCTCCGTTGGGGCATATGGAGCGAGCAGGAACCGGGCGTGTGCCCGGGTGTATGGATGACGCGGGGCTTTCCCGGCACGTCGAGTTCCTCGCCGTCGTTGAAAAACGCCAGTTCGCGTATGGGAGGCGGTTTCATGGCGCCTTCGCGCATGGCGGTGACCATGTAGCGGAAGACAGCAGGCCGCCAGAGGTACTTAACGATGGAGGGTGGCATGCGCATGGGGGCTTCGCCGGTGGCCATGGCTTCATCGGCGGGATGCACCCAGACTTTCGCGCCAGACTCAACGCGGACGTATTCGGCATTGCCTACGTGGTCGGGGTGCGCGTGTGTGAGGAGTATGGCTTCGACGACATCGAGGGAGTGACCGAGGCTGTCGAGCAATGTCACGAGTTGGGGCCACTGTTTGGGGTTGCCCATGTCGATGACGGTGAAGCGACCGCCGTCTTCGACGGCGTACCAGTGGACTGACCGGGTACCGAGCATGTGGATTCGGTCTGCGACGAGCATGGGGCGACCTCCGCGTGTGGATTCGCATGTGGCCGGGCACCAGCGCCACGATATTGCGGGAGTGCAAGGAATACAAACGCCAGACCATGCGGCAAAGTTCGAGGCCGCTCTGCAGGTGGCGTGAAGGGCTCTGTGGCGACATGCTGGTTGCACGAGAAGGTAGAGTCTGCATAGCGGCACGCGCACAGGGCGCGCGGAAGGAGTAAATCATGGTAGAACAGCGGCCGACGCCGGTCGGGACGTATCAGATCCTCCAGGACTATGAGGACCGGGCGCTGAGCATTCGCGTCTTGAAGATAGACACCGAAGATGATGCCGTGGAGCCGCACCTGCACTACAAGTCGGCGCAGTTGTATGTTGGGTTGATCGGCAAAGCGGCAATAGAGGTGGATGGCGCGGTGACGCTCGTGACGCCCTACGACGTGGTGCCGGTACCGCTGCGATCGTTGCATACGGCGCGAGCGGTGGACGGACCAGCGGTGATCATGAATATTTCGGTACCGCCGTTGCAGGCCGATGACCAGGCGCCTGCGCTGTCACGTGAGGAGACGCCAGACATGCGGTTGCCTTCTGGCGAGGCTGACATCGACGACTAGGGCCGGTGCGTAGCAAGGGGCAGGCGTGGCTGCTGTAATGGATCCATGCCGGTGCACATCGGCACGTCGGGGTGGGTGTACCAGGACTGGCGTGGCCTGTTCTATCCGAAGGGGCTGCGACAGAAGGATGAGCTTGCCTATTACGCGGAACGCTTCGCGACGGTTGAGATCAACTCGACCTTTTACCGGCTGCCGAAGGCGGAAACGATGGAAACGTGGGCCGATTCGGTGCCGGACGACTTCGTGTTCGCGCCCAAGGTCAGCCAGTTCTTAAGTCACCGGAAGCGCCTGAAGGAACCGCAGGAGCCGGTCGAGCGGTTCATGGACCGTGTGGGGCACCTGAGGAGCAAGCTGGGTCCGGCATTGCTGCAACTGCCGGGGAACTTCAAGCGCAACGACGAGCGACTGCGCGAGACACTCACAGAGTTCGGGGGGCGTGCAAGGGTCGCTGTGGAGTTTCGTGATGAATCGTGGTACACGGACGAGGTGTTCGACCTGCTGCGGAAGCACGACGCGGCGCTCTGCCTGGCGGACCGGGAGGAGGAGTGGGTGACACCGGTGGAGGCGACGGCGGACTGGGCCTACATGCGCTTCCACTGGGGCCAGGATGAAATCCCCTCCGGGTACCGCGAACACACGCTGCGGAGGCGGGCCGAAGAACTGGCGGGGCTGCTCAAGCAAGGCGCGGACGTCTTCGTGTACTTCAACAACGACCCGGGCGCCTGCGCGATACGAGACGCGATCACGTTTGCCGGGTTCATCCGCGAAGCCGGGCTGGAGCCGACACGCGTGCCCGGCCGGGACGAGGTGGAGGGGGTTTGACGCCCCACGGAAGCTGAGGCGGGGCTGTGTCGTGCCCGGCAGCAAGATGCGCTATCCTGCAGCCATGCCATTTGGACTTTGTCCCGGGGTTTGTATTGCGACGGCGAGCTGGGTGGTCGCGGGGATCGCGCTGTTCGCTCCCGTGCCGTCGTTCCTTCGCCGCGACGAGACTGCCGGCGAAGGCTAATCCTCGATCGCGAACTCCACGACTGCTTCTTCATCCACGCCGGTGGCCGTGATGAACGCGCGGGCTGCATAGACCGCTGCGGCGGCGGGCTGCTCGTCGCGGCCGACCTGATCCCACGTTGCTTCGTACTCGAGTGACTCGCCCGGGCCGAGATCGACGTACTGGACCGCCTGGGTGAAGACACGGCCATCGGACCATGCCCAGACAACCTCGCCGTCTTGCTCAATTTCAACATCGAAGCGCTGGCCAGTGGGGAACTCAAGCCCGATTTCCTGGCCTGAGGTGTTAGTCGCGACGATGGTGAAGAGGACCGTCTCGCCAATGGCATACACAGGCTGGCTGGTTTCGAGCTGGATTTCAATGTCGTGCATTTCGGGTGGCGTGGGTGTCGGCGTGGGCTCAGGCGTCACAGTGTCATCGTTGTCGGCGTCGCAGGCGACCGCCAGCGCTACAAGGGCGACAGCGGGAAGGAGCACCAGGAGCCGTCGAGTAATCGCGGGGGCAGCCACGTCTCCATGGTCGCGCGATCCGTCCCTGGGTGTCACCTGGGCAGGTACAGGGGGCCAAAAGATTGGTACCCGGCAGGCCTTTAGGCCGGGGGCGAAGCGCGATACTGTTTTCCGATAGCATCGATGCGTTCGATGTCGTGCGGGGAGCACGGAGAGGTGGTCGTGATGATGGTCTTTCGCAATCGGAGCGAAGCGGGACGAGTACTTGCGGACGCGCTGAGGCAGCGGGGCATTGAGCGGCCCGTTGTGCTTGGCATCCCGCGTGGCGGGGTGACGGTGGCCGCAGAAATCGCGCGGGAGCTGGACGGAGAGTTGGGCGTGGTGGTGGCTCGCAAGGTTGGAGCACCCGACCAGCCGGAGCTGGCTATCGGGGCGGTCACTGCCGACGGATCGAGCTGGATCGACGCGGACCTTGCGCGGCTCACGGGCGCCGACGACGCCTACCTTGAACAAGCCAAGGCGCGGGAAGTCGAAGAAGCGAAACGGCGCGAATCCGTTTTCGACCACCACCGGCAGCCTTCGCTAGAAGGGCGAACGGTGCTCGTTGTCGATGACGGACTGGCGACGGGTGCGACAGCGCGGGCTGCGCTGCGGTCTGTGCGGAACGCCGGCGCCGCGCGGGTGGTGCTGGCGGTGCCGGTGGCGCCGCCGCACACGCTGGCAGAGATGGAGCGCGAGGCCGATGATGCTATCGCAGCGACCGTGGAGGAGAACTTCTACGCGATCGGGCAATTCTACCTGGACTTCCGGCCGGTGAGCGACGAAGAGGTGCAGGAACTGCTGGGAAGCGCCCCGCAGCGCCCACCGGAGCGCCGCGACTTTCGCATACGGCGCGGAGACATTGACCTCGCCGCCCGCCTGCTGCTGCCGCCGGGGAAGGGTCCTTTTCCGTGCGTGATCTTCGCGCACGGGCTTGGAAGCGATAAGGATTCGCCGCGTAATGTGCCGATCGCCGAACACCTGCTGGACGCTGGCATTGCCTCGCTGCTGTTCGACTTCAATGGGCACGGTGAATCGCTAGAGGACCCGCGCGGGCGCGAGGCCTTCCCAATCGACCTGGCGGCGGCCTATGCATGGGCCATTACGGAGCCGGCGATCGATGCGCACGCGGTGGGAGTCTCCGGGTCCAGCCTCGGCGGGACGGTGGCGCTGGAAGCGCTACGCATGGGCAAGATCAAGCCGCGAACGATGGTGCTGCGCGGGCCGCCGGTTGAGGAACACGCATTCGCCGGGCTGACGGTCCCGGTACTGGTGCTGGTTGGGGAGTTCGACCCCTTGCGTACAGATATCGAGCGTGCAGCGTCGGGCGCGGATGCGGCGGTGGTCTCGGTGGTGCCGAAGGCCGGGCATCTGTTCGAGGAATCCGGCGCGCTGCTGGAGACGCTGGAGCGGACCGTGCGCTGGTTCCAGGAGTCATTGCTTTCGCGCCGCGCGGCCTGAATAAGGGCCGACTGGCGCCCCGGGCATGGCCCGTGGGGGTTGTTGGAAGAGCGGACTAATCCCGGCACAGTGGATCGTAGGTTCCCCGGATGAGCTGGCAGCGGTCTGGCGTACCAGCCGCGCCTGCACATCAACGTTTGCGACACACCCAGGGGGAAAGGAGACTCCAATGGCCGTAGCACGTGTGACAGAGATTTCTGCGGATTCACCAACAAGCTTTGAGGAGGCAATCCGTCACGGTATCGACCGGGCGAATAAGACCCTCCGCAACGTAAAGGGGGCATGGATCAAGGAGCAGCAGGTTGTTGTTGAGGAGGGGAACATCGTCGCGTTCCGCGTGAACATGATGGTGACGTTCGTCCTGGAAGATTAGGCAGGCGGAGCGGCGGTGGCGTTACCGCCGTCTCCGTCCTGACTGAGAGTGGGGCGTCATTGCGCCGGCGGCCTGGCCGGGTACATCCGGGGAGCGGTGGCGGCCCGGCACCATGGATAGCCTGCCGGTGAGCGGGGCGCTATCGTAGCGGCATGGCGCTGCTGCGTTTGCCAGTCCGCGCGGGACGAAAGCTCGGGTTGCTGCTGCTGAAAGTGGTGCGGCTCGCGGCACTGGCGGTGGCTGGAATGGCGGCCGTGTTTTCGCTGCTGGTGGTGCTGGACGTGATGTTGCTCGGTAGGGCGCGGCGGCCGCCACGGGCCTAGCGTTTCTGCCAGACTTTGCGGCGTCCCCAGCACCAGGCACAGAGGCTCACCTGCTTGTCGACCTTCACCCATCCTTCCTGCATGGCGTAATTTCTTTCCTGAATGTGCTCGGGGCAGAAGTGGCCGCGGCAGAAGGAGCACTGGAAGGCAGGGTTGGTCGCCTCGCAATCCGGTTCGGCGCAAAGGCCGGCTTTGTTGCGGCGGAGGACCTCCTCTTTGTAGCCCAGGTGCCGCTGCAGGTCGTCGTGCTTGGTGACGCAAGGTTTGCGGGTGCAAACGGCTTCGTAGCCTTCAACGTAGTAGGAGTGGTCGTGGCAGAAGTCTCGCGCGCAATACTGGCAGGTGTGTTCGGCGCGTTGTTTGCAGGGACGAAGACGCCCGCCGAGCTTGCACTTACCGGAAGCCATAGGCGCGAAACACCCCCGTCGCTGCCATCGTGGAGGGCGTAAAGAGCCGGGTCAATTGCGAGCGAGCCAGGCACAGGCGCCCGGACCGGTCCCGCCGGCGATAGTTCCGAGCGCTTCCCAATCCTCCGTATCGATAACGGTGAGGAGGCCGTCGTCGTTTGTGGCGACGCCGGCATAGCGGCCCGAGGGGCTGATGCAGATGCCATCGGGGAAGAGGCCAAGGTCGATGCGGCTGACGAGGGAGAAGTCGGAAAGATGAAGGATATCGAGCGTGGCGGCGCGGGAACGCGCGACGATCAGATGGTCTCCGTGGACTTCAAGGCGCGCGGGCCAGCCGCCGACTTTGACGATGCCTTCAAACTCCAGGCCGTCGAGTTGGAAGACGGCGAGCGCACCGGATTCGGCCTCGCCAACAATGAGGCGATCGCCGGCTATGGCCAGAGACTCGGGTAGGGCGCCGGTTTCGCGGAGGGTGGTCTCGCCACCGGGGTGGATGGCACGGAGGCGGTCGTCGCGGGTATCTGTTATGTAGAGCACATCATCATGGGCGGCGGCAATGTGCGGGGTATCACCAGTGGGCTGGCGGTCGATGACTTCAAGGCTGACTGGATTGAGGGTGACCACTTCGTTGGCGTCATCGAGGGTGACATGGATGCCGCGGTGGTCGATGGCGATGCCGTGCGGCCGGCCGGGAAGGTGGACGACCCGGAGTATGCCGGGGGCGAAGGGGTCGACCTCGACGAGGCCGTCGGCGCGGTCGAGGGTGATATAAAGGCGATTGCCGAGCCTGGCGATTTCGTGGGGCGGGCCAGGGAGGTTGAGGGTTGCCGGGGATTTCGACTCGGAGAGGTCGTAGATGGTGAGATCTTCCGAGGCCAGGTTGGCGATGACGAGGATGCCTTCCTGGCGGAGGTCGGGCGGGTTGGCCGCGTCGTCCTGGCTGCGCGTGGCGATGATGAGCCCGAAGCCGATGAGCGGAAGCACGGCGAAGGTGGCGATCTTATTGAGGCGGCCAGGATTGAAGCGAATCATGGTATACGCGTGGGCCGGGGATGGTTTACCCCGGCCCACGCGCGTTCACTCCTAGCGGATGATGTTGACGAGGTCCTGGAGCATGGTGTCGGTCGCGGTGATGACCCGCGAATTCGACTGGAAGCCACGCTGGGCGGTGATCATGTTGGTGAACTGTTCGGCGAGGTCGACGTTGGAGGATTCGAGGGTGCCGGTGTTGACGATACCGCGGCCATCTTCGCCGGGCCGGCCGATCATGGCGTCACCGGAGTTGGCGCTGGGCGACCAGAGATTTTCGCCCTGGCGTTCCAGGCCAGCAGGATTGGTGAAGCCGGCCATGGCGAGCTGGCCAATGGTGCGGTGAGCGCCGTTGGAATAGATGCCCGCGATTTCGCCCGTCTGCGAGACGGCGAAGCTGACCAGGGCGCCGGAGGGCAGGCCATCATTGCGCGCGACGTTGAGCTGGCTGGAGGCGGCATACTGGCGGATGCGGGTGAAGTCGATATCGAAAGTGAGGTCATCAGCGCCGCCCACCAGGTCGGTGAGCGTGAGCTCCATGGTATCTCCATCGATCAGGTGACCCGCCGGGACATCCGGATCGCTGCCATCGGCGAATTCGATGTCATGGGTCCCGCCGACGGCAATCGGGTTACCGTCGCCGTCTTCACCCATGTAGGCCTGGACCTGCCACTGGTTGTCGGCCTGCTTTTCCAGTTCAAGGCGGACGGTGTGGGCATTGCCCAGCGCGTCGTAGACGGTGAGGGTGGTGCTGACGATGCCCTCGTCGAGCGTGGCAGCGTTCAGGTTGCCCTGGAGCTGGATTTCACCTGTGGAGACGGCGTCGATGCGGGTGCCAAAGGGGATACTTACCGGTTCGACATTCCCGTCCATGTCAATTTCGCCACCAGCGTCGGCGACCCAGCCCATGACGCGGAGGCCGTTAGCGGGGTTGACCAGGGTGCCATCGACGCCAACGTCGAAGGCCCCGTCGCGGGTGTAGAATTCGCGCTCGCCGTCGGAGACAACGAAGAAGCCGTCGCCCTGGATGGCGAAGTCGGTGAGCTTGCCGGTGGACTGGATGGAGCCCTGCATCATGAGGTTATCGATGCCGCCGAGGGTCATGCCGAGGCCGATCTGGTCGGGGTTGGTGCCGCCGCGGCCGCCTTCGATGGGCCCACCTGCGCCGCTGATGTTCTGGGACAGGATGTCCTGGAAGGTAACACGGCTGCTTTTGAAGGCGGTGGTGTTCACATTCGCGATATTGTTACCGACGACGTCCATGTAGGACATGTGATTGCGGAGGCCGGAGATGGCCGAAAAGAGTGAACGCATCATGGTGGTGTAACCCTCTCTCGCTGGTGCAGCCGGGGCTGCTGGTTGGTGCGGATCGGGCTTTCCGACAGTGCGGACCAGCC
>SLAK01000119.1 GCA_007126855.1 Dehalococcoidia bacterium
CCAATGTCGTCGTAGACTTCGGTGAGGATCGCACGCACCAGGTCGCGCTTGCCGCGGAAGTACTTGTAGAAGGTTCCATAGCCAACGCCGGCATCCGATGCGATCTGGTCGACACGTGCGTCCAGGAATCCATGACGATGAAAGTGCTTGAGGGCAGCGCGAATGACGGCGCAGCGGGTCTCTTTACCCTGCGGGGAGACAGGATGCAGGCGGCCGGCATCGATTGAGATGTGCTGCGTGGGCACGGATCCGCTCCGGAAGATGGTTAACGCGGCCCCAATGATGGCCGAACTCCGAATGGAATTCCAGTCGATCCCGAAAAATTGCGGCTCTGTGCGCGGAAAACGTCAACTTGTTGTCGCGTTAGCCCGGGGGCGGAGGAATGCAGCGGTGTGAGGGGGCACGGTGAGCCTATCGCCGTCGACGACCGGCGCGCGGGCGTTGCCGCCCCAGCGTGGTTCTTGCGAGTGGAGCACAATGGCGAATCCGGGTGCCGGCAACTGGAGTTCTACCTGGTCGCCAAAGTTCGCTGCAATGCACAGGTGGGAGCCGGCGGCCGGGATATCCACCAGCACTGCGTGTCCCGTCGCGGAGGCGGTCAATGGCACGCGTTCGCGCCGGGCGGCGCCCAAGACAGGGTCTGCGTGGCGGAGCGCGATCAGCTCGCGATAGAAGTCCTGGCAGAGGGCGCCGAGTCCGGTCTCTGCCTCGCGGAGGTCGGGCCGCGACATTTCGAAGGTGAGCGGCGCCTGCGGGTCGGGGATTCGCTCGCGGAGGGCAGGGTCGTTGAAGGTACGGAAATCGGCGAATTCTTGGCGGCGGCCTTCGGTGACCAGCCGGCCGAGCTCGTCGTGGTGGTCGGTGAAGTAAAGAAACGGCGCCGAGGCGTGAAATTCCTGGCACTGGAAGAGCAGTGGCATCTGGGGCAGCAGCAGGAGCAGAAGCGATGCGGCCAGGTAGTCGTCGCGGGCGATGCTCATGGTGAGACGGTCGCCGAAGGCGCGGTTGCCGACCTGGTCGTGATTCTGGATGCAATAGGTGAACTGGTACCAGGGCTGCTCGCGCGCCGGCGTACCACGCGGCCTCTTCGCGTAGGGATCGTGCTGGCCTTCGTAGAGGAAGCCCTGCTGGATGGTGCGAGCGAGCTCCTCCGCAGTGCCGGCGTAGGACATGAAGTAGCCGTCGTCTTCGCGGCGCAGGAGCGTGCGGATCGCGTGGTGGAAGTCGTCGGTCCAGACAGCGTCGTGGCCGTAGCCTCCCTCATCGAGCGGCTGGAAGTAACGGACATTGTTTTCGCCGGTTTCCGCGATGATCCAGGGGGCCATGCCATCGCGAGGATATGCGGCTGTGACGCGCCGGATCTCGGCCAGGATGTGCTCGGGTGAATCGTCGAAGATGGCGTGGGTGGCGTCCAGGCGGAAGCCATCGACGTGGTATTCGTGGAACCAGTGCAGCAGATTTTCGGTGACGAACTCACGCACATATTCGGAGCCGCTGTCGTCGTAGTTGATGGCATCGCCCCAGGGAGTGTGGTGCCGAGAGGTGGTGTAGCGGCTGCTATAGAGTCCCGTGTAGTTGCCGTCGGGGCCGAAGTGGTTGTAGACGACATCGAGGATGACGGCGATGCCATGGGCGTGGGCGGCATCGACCAGGCGGCGGAGGCCGTCCGGGCCGCCATAGACGCTGACCGGCGCGAAGGGCGCAACCCCGTCGTAGCCCCAGTTCCAGCGGCCCGGGAACGCGGCCACGGGCATGATCTCCAGCGCGTTGATGCCGAGGTCGCGCAGCCGTGGAAGCTGCTCGATGGCGGCGTCGAAGGTGCCGCCGGGGGTGAGGGTGCCCATGTGGGCTTCGTAGATGACCAGGTCGGCGATGTGTGGTCGCGCGAAGCGGTCATGCTCCCGTGTGTAGCGGGCGGGGTCGACAACTTCCGAGGGTCCATGGACACCTTCGGGCTGAAAGCGTGAGCAGGGGTCGGGAAAAGCGTCGCCGCCATCCAGGCGGAAGCGGTAGCGCTGGCCGTGGCCGATGCCGGGGACAAACGCGGTCCAGTATTCGCCTTCCGGCTGCATCGGCAGCGTCCGCTCGCCGCCGGGGCCTTCGAGCTGGAGTTCGAGCGACTCCGGCTCGGGCGCCCAGACGCGAAAGGCAACCCCATCGGGCGAAGCGATGGCACCCAGGCGCGGCTGCCAGGCGCCGGTCATGATGTTTCCCGTTTGCCGTGGAGCACGGCGAAGGGCAGGGGATCGAAGAGGTACTCGGCATCGCCGGTCTCGACGGGCAGCGGGAGCAGCAGGTTTTCCCAGCCGCGGACACCTTCCGGCAGATCAATGCTGGTACCGGCCCAGGCACTGGAGGTTATCGTCTTCTCACCGTTGAGCAGCGCGTAGGTCATCCGCGGCACCGCGACAACGACCACGTCCTGCCCGGCTGTCCGCTGGAAGACGAAGAGGGAATCTGCCTGCGGGCCAACAACCTCAACCGGCCGGTAGTCGCCGGACTCGAAGACCGGGCGCTGGTCGCGGCGGATGGCGAGGGCGCGATGGGTGAACCAGAGCTTTGTTTCCTCACACGTTGGGTCGACGGGGGGCACAGCATCTTCGTGGACATGGTGCAGGGCGTCGATGCGTGCCTCGAAGTCGACGGGGCGGCGGTTGTCGGGATCGGTGAGGTCGAAACGCGGAAACTCGGAGCCCTGGTAGAAATCCGGAAAGCCGGGCGCGAAGCATTTGAGCGCCA
>SLAK01000266.1 GCA_007126855.1 Dehalococcoidia bacterium
CACCGCCTGGGGAAACGGCGTGTAGATGGCCTTGCGCGACGCCATGCCGACATCGAATTCGTTGGGCAAGAGCACCGGGCACGCCGGTACGCACTCGCCGCAGCGCGTGCATTCCGACGTCACAAAGCGGGCGCGCTGGAGGATCTCGACCCGGAAGTCTCCCGCATGGCCGTCGACGCGCGTGACCTCCGCGTCGGCGAGCAGCTCGATATTGGGATGCTGCTCAACTTCGGAAAGCTTGGGCGCCTCGATGCAGATGGAGCAATCGAGCGTCGGGAAGTTCTTGTCCAGCGCCGCCATCTTGCCGCCAATGGCGCTGGAGCGCTCGACGAGCACGACGCGCACGCCCGCATCCGCAAGGTCCAGCGCGGTCTGGACCCCGGCAATTCCCCCACCAATGACGAGTACTTGATCATTCATGACGCTGCCACCGCTGCGTGATTGAACCCGGCCTCGAAGGCGCGCACGTTGAGGTCAATGGTCTTCGGCGGGACGGTGCTGCGGATCGCCTCCTCCATCGCTTCGCGGCCGACGACACCGGTCACGCCGGCAAGGAAGCCGAGCATGGTGATGTTCGCGACGATGCGCCGCCCAAGCTCGTCTGCCATCCGCGTCATCGGCGCTGCATGGACCGCAAGGCCAACTGTGTCACGCGCCACCAGGTCTTCATCGATGATCACGATGGCGTCGTCGGCCCGGTCGCCCGCATAGCGGACCGCGGCCTCCTGCGACATCAGCACGACGATGTTCGGCCGCGAGAGCAGGGGATAGTCCACCTCCGCCTCGTCGATGATGACCTCCGCCGCACAGGCGCCGCCGCGCGCTTCCGGCCCATAGGACTGCCTGAACACGGCGGACTTGCCGTCGTAGAGCGACGCGGCTTTGCCAAGGATGTAGCCGGACAGGATGATGCCCTGGCCTCCAAAGCCGGCCAACCGCACCTCACACCTGGGCATGGAGCACCTCCTGCAGTGCTGATGTGTCAACAGCCGGCGCGAAGAGCGGATGCTCCCGGTCGACGAAGTTGCCGAGCACGATCGGGTCGTCCTCCGACATCGACAGGTTCACGTCTTCCAGGTTCGCGTTGTGGTCGACAATGCTGCGCCGGCGGTAGAACCACATCTCGTCGATTCCGTCCCCAAGGTCGTTGCCTTTGCCGAAACCGACCGGACACGGCGACAGGATCTCAACGAAGCTGAAGCCGGGCTTCTCCAGCGCCCGGACGATGGCTTTCTGCGCCTGGCGCAAGTGCAGCGACGTCCAGCGCGACACGAACACCGCGCCTGCTGTGGCCAGCAGGTGCGGCAGGTTGAACGGTGGCTCGATGTTGCCCCTCGGCGAGGTCGACGTGGTGGCGCCATACGGTGTCGTCGGGCCTGCTTGCCCGCCCGTCATGCCATAGTTGAAGTTGTTGACGCAGATGACGGTCAGGTCCACATTCCGCCGCGCTGCGTGGATGAGGTGGTTGCCGCCGATGGCGGCAAGGTCGCCGTCCCCGCTGAACACGGTCACCTTCAAGTCAGGATTCGTCACCCGGACCCCAAGCGCGAACGGGATGGCACGGCCGTGCGCGGTGTGAAAGGAGTCCAGCTTCACGTAGCCCGCCACACGGCCCGTGCAGCCGATGCCGGAAATGCAGACGTGGCGCTCCGGCGGGACGGATGACTCCAGGATGGCGGACGTATAGCACGCCATCACGGCGCCAAGCCCGCAGCCGGGGCACCAGATGTGCGGCAGCCGGTCAGACCGTAGTAGCCGGTCCGCGGGATGCGAATCGACGACGAGTTCCCTCGCCATGGGCAGCCTCCAGAATGGCTTCGACAATGGTGCCGGGCGGCATGATCGCTCCCCCGGCGTGATGAGCGCCGACAACCGGGACGTCCCGCGCCACACGTTCAACTTCGCGGCGAACCTGGCCCAGGTTGAGTTCGGCAACGACGAGTCCGTGGACGCGCTCGGCTACCGCCCGGATTGCTTCTTCGGGGAAGGGCCACAGGCTTATTGGCCGTACAAGCCCTGCCTTGACTCCCGCTTCACGGGCGAGGGCGATAGCGCGGCGCGCCGTGCGGGCCGTGCTCCCGTATGCCACCACCGCGACCTCCGCGTCCTCGATCCCGTCGTATTCCACGTCGCTGATCTCCGCTGCAAAGTCGCTGATTTTGGCGGACAGTCGCCGCACGAGCCGGTCGTGCGTGTCTGCATCGGTGGCCGGGTAGCCCCGCTCGTCGTGGGTGAGGCCCGTGACGTGCACCGCATACCCTTCCCCCGGACTCGGTACCGGGGAAACCAGCGTGTCTTCCAAGAACCGGAAGGGTTCGAAGCCATCCCCGGGCGGCACTGCAGGTTGGCGGCGCGGGACACGCGGGATGGCTGACGCTTCGGGGATGACTACTCGTTCCGTCAGGTGGCCGATCGCCTCGTCGGCCAGCACGAACACGGGGTGACGGAAGCGGTCGGCCAGGTTGAAGGCTCGTATGGTCAGGTCGAACATTTCCTGGCACGACGAGGGCGCGAGCGCGATCGTCTGGATATCCCCGTGGGTGCCCCACCGGGCCTGCATCACATCGGCCTGGCCAACCAGCGTCGGAAGCCCTGTGGACGGCCCGCCACGCTGGACGTTGACGATCACGCACGGCAGCTCCGTCATCACGCCAAGCCCGATTGCTTCCATCATCAAGCTGAATCCCGGTCCGGATGTCGCGGTCATCGCCCGCGCGCCCGCCCAGGAAGCGCC
>SLAK01000036.1 GCA_007126855.1 Dehalococcoidia bacterium
GTGGTCGCCGCCATCGCAGTTGGCGGCGGATTCCTCATCAAGCGCCAGCAGGACGAGGACGCCATCCGCGCCGCCACGCCTCCCGAGCCGGAAGCCCCGCGCGAAGAGCCCATGACCCCCGAGCGCGTCATCAAGTCCATGATGATCGACCCGCTCGAGGTCGAAGTCGGCTATGGCCTCATCCCCATCGTCGACGAATCTGCCGGTGGTGGCCTCCTCCGGCGCATCACCATGATCCGCCGCCAGCTCGCTCTCGAAATGGGCCTGGTCCTCCCAACCGTGCGGGTGCGCGACAACCTCCAGCACCCGCCCAACACCTACGTCGTCAAGCTCCGCGGCGTCGAAATCGCCCGCGGCACACTCATGCCCGGCCAGTTCCTGGCCATGGATCCCGGCACCGCCGAGGGCGAGGTCCCCGGTACCGAGACTGTCGAGCCCGCTTTTGGCCTGCCCGCACGCTGGATCACCGCCGCCAGCCGCGAACGCGCCGAACTGCTCGGCTATACCGTCGTTGACGCGGAATCGGTCCTCGCGACTCACCTTACCGAGCTGGTGAAACGCTTCGCGCCCGACCTGCTTAGCCGCCAGGACACCCAGAACCTGCTGGAAAACCTGCGCGCCGAATACCCGGCGCTCGTCGACGACCTGGTGCCGTCAACGCTCACGGTCGGCGAAGTCCAGGAGGTCCTCCAGAACCTGCTCGCCGAACGCGTCTCCATCCGCGACCTGGTCACCATCTGCGAGACTCTGGCCACCCACGCCCGCACAACGCGCGATATCGACCTGCTCACCGAATACGCCCGCACCGCCCTCGCGCGGCAAATCAGCAAGCAATACGCCGATGACGAATCCGTCCTGCGTGTCATCACCGTCGGCCCGCGCACCGAGGAAGACATCGCAAACGCCATCCAGCACACCGAACACGGCAACACCATCGCCATGGCCCCGTGGGAGGTGCAACGCCTGCTTGGCGTCATCGGCAGCGAAATCGAACGCATCGCCGCCAGCGGCCACGACCCTGTGATCCTGTGCTCATCGCGCATCCGGCTCGCCTTGCGCCGGCTGCTCGAACGGCGCCTGCCAAATGTCGCCGTCCTCGCTTTCAGCGAGGTGATCCCGCAGGTCACGGTCGAAGCTGTCGGCAACGTGGAGGTGAACGTTGGAAACGAAGCGGTTCATAGGGAATGACCTCAAGCGCCTGTACGTGCGCATCCGCAAGGAAATCGGCCCCGATGCCATCATCGTCCGCACGCGCAGCCTGCTGCGCGAAGGGGATGAGCCCCTCATCGAGATCCTGGCTACGCAGGACGACGGTCAGCTCGGGCTCCCCCCGCAATTGCAGCGCTCGATGGTGGAGTCCGTCCTCGCACACGTGAGCCCCTCGCCCACCGTCGGCGATTTGGAGGACTACGTGGCGCGCGATGGCCTCCACGATGGTGCATCGAACATCCGGCCGATGACCTTCCCCCGGCTCGAGGACACGGAATTCGACGGCGAGCCGCTTCCGGAAGGGCCCGACGGATTCGACGAAGCACAGCTGCTCGATCAGCTCGCCGCCGAGCTCGAGCGCCGTGTCGAGGACAACCCGGCCCTTCGTATCCCGCCCGCCCTCACCAGCAACCCGTCCGCCCTCGAAGAGGACGCCGCCGATCCGTTGCCTGGGCCCGAGTTCAATCTGGCCTTTCAACCTGAACCAGACCTGCCTGCCGCGCCGGCCTTCGAGCCGGCCTTTGGCCCCGCCGGCATGCGCGATCTCCTCCGCCACGCCGGCCTCAGCGATCTGGCAGTTGAAACGGTGTTGCAGCTTTCGCCAGACGAGACGGAAGCCGCACGCGCTGTTGCGCACGCCCTGGAGCAAGGCCGCACACACTACCCCGCTGAAACGGATACCACGGTTATCAGCGTCCAGGGCCCGGCGCGCTCCGGCCGCACCACCGCGCTCCTCCGCATGGCGCTCGACTGCGTGGAAGCTGGCCGTCCCGCTGCGCTGGCCTGGGCAGACCAGGGCAGTCCCGGCGCCGGCGAACAGGTGGCTTCATTCGCCGCACAGCTTGGCATCCCCTTCCACGATGGCCGCGATGTCGCCAGCATCGGCCGCTTCGCGAAACGGGCGAAGCGCGGCACCTGCGTCTTCGTCGATGTCGCCGCCGGGCCCTGGCGGATGCCGCTGCCCGTCGGGGTGCGCCACTTCCGCTACCTTGCCGCGCCGGCCGACTGGGAACCCGAAACCCTCCTGCGCGAACTCGATGGGTTCGACCCGAGAGCCTTCAGCGGGCTCATCCCAACCTTCGCCGACCAGGCCCGCGATCCTGCCGGCCTCATCGACTACGCGCTCACCAGCGGGCTCGGGCTCGCCTTCTTCTCCGCCGGCGGCGACCCTTCCACCGGCATCACCGTCGCCGACCCCTTCATGCTCGCCTCAGGGGCTTTCACTACCGCAACAGGGGGCACAACCGATGTCCGCATCACACGCTCCACGTAAGAATCCGTTGCAGGGAGAGGGCCTGGTCCCTGGCCTCAGACTGCAATTGGAGTTGAACGTGGGGAATCGCAGCGAGACCTACAGCTCCTGCGTCGAGGAGATCGGCGGCGACAGCCTGGGCATCCTCGTGCCCATGGTGCGCCTCAAGCGCAGGCCCCTGCCCGTCGGCGCCGTGGTCCGCGCCTCCTACATGTTCAATAACCGGCAGCGCCGCTTCGTCACCGAGGTCGTCGGCCACAGCCGCGACGGCCTCGTTGACTACCTCCGGATGCCCGCCCGGGTCGAAGACGCCGACCGGCGCCGCTTCTTCCGCCTCGAAACCTCACTGCAGCCTCGCGAGCTCTTCCGCCTGGTCGTCGACTCTGCGGAAAATGGCGCCGAAACCCCCGTGGCCATCGATGGCACCGTCATCGATATCAGCGAAGGCGGCCTCTGCTTCACCACCCGCGCCCACGTCACCGATGGTGAGCGCCTGGGCGTGCAGCTCGAGCTGCCGCAGGCCGGCGCCCTCAATGCCCGGCTCAAGGTCACCTCGGTCGAACTGCCCCGCGACCGCCAGCTGAACCGGAGAATTCACTGCAAATTCACCCACCTGACCCGGCGCGACCAGGATCTCATCGCTAGGTTTCTTATGAAGCGTCAACTCGAACTTCGCCGGCGAGGTGCGCTGTGACTCTCCAACCGTTTCAGCTCGCCCGATACGGCGTCTATCTCGCGCTTGCCCTTGCGGCCATCAGCGTGTTTCTCGCGCACAACGCAGGGAATGCGCTCGATGTCGCGCTGATGCGGGCGTTGCTCGTGTTTGTGTTCTTCACTGCCATAGCCTTTGGCGCCGAAGCTGTCATCCACAGCGCCCCGGCCCAGGCTCCCGCAAGGCCCTCCCGGCAACGGACGGCGGAACCCGAACACGAAACTCCAGAACACTCCACGGAGGGTGAAGCTGAATGAGCCGAACTAGCGCTGCCGCTGTCCGCGAACCATCACCAATCCCCGCTGATCGGGATGCTGCCATTCAGCAATACGCGCCGCTCGTGAAATACGTTGTCGGCCGTCTCGCCATCGGCCTCCCCGCAATCCTCGATTACGAGGACATCCTCAGCTATGGCACCATCGGGCTCATCGAAGCCCTCGACCGCTACGACAGCAGCAAGGGCGTCAAGTTCGAAACCTACGCCATTAGCCGCATCCGCGGCGCCATCATCGATGCCCTGCGCGCGCTCGATCGTCTGCCGCGCTCCGTCCGTCAGAAAGCCAAGAAGATCGAGCAAATCACCCTCGAACTTACTCGGGATCTCGACCGCGAACCGACCGAGGAAGAAATCGCCAATGCCCTGGGCATGACACTGGCCCAGTACAACAAGGCCCTCGTCGATTCGAGCTGGGTCACCGTCTCCCTCGACGGCCTGCTCGAACGCGACGACGACGGCGAAGGCTCATCCCAGGAAGTTCCCGCCGACCCCGACGAAGAGGACTTCACCGAACGGCTCGAAAAACGCCAGGCCGTCGAAGAACTCACCGATGCCGTGAAAACCCTGCCCGAGCGCGAATGGCTCATCATCAGCCTCTACTACAAGGACGAAATGACCATGAAGGAAATCGCCCAGATCCTGGAGATTTCCGAATCCCGCGTGTGCCAGCTCCATGGCCGCGCCATCAGCCGCCTGCGGACACGCCTGGCCACCCAGCGTGCCGCCTGACCGGAGATACACCATGACCGACGCCGTGGTTCTGCTCGCCATCTCGCAGTTGATTTGCCTTGCCGGCCTCGGTTACCTCTATGCCCGGCTCCGGGCCCTCCAGCGCGAACTCGCGCCGGCTTCCCCACGCGTCGTCCGCCGCACCCTCCCCTTGCGTGAGGAACGCGTCCCGCCGCCGGCGCTGACCAGGCCGCACCATAGTCCGGCCCCCGCCGCTGCGCCCTCGAACGACCTGGGCGCGCTCGTCACACGCATGAATGAACTGGGCGTGGACATCCCCGCCCTCGCCCGCCGTATGCGCCGCAGCGAAGACGAAATCCGCATGTTGCTTCGTGACGAAGGAGTGATTGCCCGATGATGCGTACGCGAACGCTTGCGCTGCTCCCGCTCCTCGTCCTTGCGCTGGTCGCCATTGCCGCTGCCGGCGCACTGACGGCGCGCGCCAACGGCGTGCCGCAGCTCGTCAAGCTCGAATACATCCCGGGCGTATCCAACTTCGGCCCGCGGGATGCCGAAGGCGTGCTCGAATTCAGCTTCGCCGAACGCTATGCGCGCGCCTCTGTGAAAAACCTCGTCCCCGAACCCGGCTATACCTACGAAGGCTGGATGAAGAACGACGAGGGGAACGCCTTCGCAGTCGGCACCTTCGACATCGACGCCGACGGCATCGGCTCCCTGGAAAGCCGCCTGGACGCCCTCGATAGCTACGACTACAACCTCTTCGTCGTCGCCGCGCGTGGCCAGGGCGACCCGGCCGGCGAACTGCCGGACAACATCGCCATCGGCGGCACCTTCACCGTCATCGAGGCCCCTGGCGAGGGGACCACACCATCGCCCGCCGATACCCGCCCCAACCTGCTTCCGGAAACTGGTGCGCCAGCCGGTTCCGGCGGCATCGACCCGGTCTGGGGCGCATTCACCGCCATGACCGTCGCCGGCCTGCTCATAGTCGTTTTCGGCTTCATTCGCAAAAGGAGGTCCGCCAGTGATTAAGGGCCTGTATTCCGCGCACTCAGCCATGGCATCCGCCTGGGAATACCAGGAAGTCCTGGCCAACAACATCGCCAACGCCAACACCGCTGGCTTCCGCCGCGAAGTCGCTGCGCACCAGTCCTTCGACGATGTGCTGCTCACCCAGCAGGCGCCCACGCCCGCTCCGCTCAGCGCCCGGGTGCAGGCCATCGTCGGCCAGATAGGCACCGGCAAGTTCATCGCCGAGTTCCAGACCGACTTCTCCGGCGGCTCCCTCCAGGCCACCGGCCAGGAGCTCGACCTGGCTATCGAACAGGGCTTCTTCGCCGTCGAGGGCCCGGAAGGCGAGACCTTCTACACCCGCAACGGCCGCTTCGACCGTGACGCCAATGGCATGCTGGTCACCAGTCACGGCTACCTCGTGCTCGATGACGCGGGCGGACCAATCGTCCTTCCGGATGGTGCGGTCCGCGTCGAACGCGATGGCTCCATCTTCGTCGGCGACGACCCCGACGGTGGCCCCGTCGCCCAGCTTGCCATCCTCGACTTCCCGCCCGCCGGACTCGAACGGGCCGGCGAAGCCTACTTCATCACAGACGCTGAAGGCCTGCCCGTCGAGGGCAACATCCTCCAGGGTTTCCTCGAAGGATCCAACACCAACATGACCGAAGAGCTCACCACTCTGCTCACGGTTCAGCGCGTCTACCAGGCTAACCAGGCATTGCTTTCCAGCCTGGATGACACGCTCGACACCGCCACGGGTGAGCTCGGGAGGATGAGCTAACCATGACCACCATCCTTGGCGCAGCCGCCAGCGGCCTGCAGCACTACAACCGCGCAATGGATGTCATCGGCCATAACCTGGCCAACGTCAATTCCGGCGCCTTCAAGGCGAGCCGGGCCGTCAGCGAAGGCGCCCCCAACCCGGCCGCCGCCGAAACCGGTGGCCGCCTCGGCGTCGCCACCACCACCATCGACCGCCTGTTCAACCCGGGCGGCGCCACCATCACAAGCGACCCGCTCCACTTCGGCATCCAGGACGATGCTTTCTTCCAGGTCACCGCCCACGATGGCGAACCCGCCTTCACGCGTTACGGCGCGCTCTCGCTCGACGCAGCACGCAACATCGTGGCCCACGGTGGCCGCCACCTCGATCCACCCATCGCGCTCGAAGAAGGGATGACCCGCCCCGCCATCGACCGCGGTGGCATCATCACCGCCCTCGATGCCGAGGGCGAAACGGTCGAGCTGGGCCGCATACCCCTGCTCAAGGTCGGCAACCCCCGCGGCCTCGAAGCCATCGGCGACGGGCTCTACCGGCAGACCGCGAATAGCGGCGAGATCACCGAAGGCCTCGCTGGCGAAGATGGCTTCGCCGGCCTGCTCCCCGGTGGCATCGAAGGCTCAAACGTCGATATCAGCACCGAATTCGCCAACATGGTCATCGCCCAGCGTGCCTACCAGGCAAACGCCCGTAGCTTCAGCGTTGGCGACGAAATGCTGGCCATCGCAACCAACATCACCCGCTAGGAGGCCTCCTCATGACCCGCATTGATGGCCCCAATCCTCTCTCAACCAGCCGGCTCGGCCAGGGCAACGCCGCCGAACAAACCGGCCGCGCCGATGACGCCGCGAAAAACGGCGCCGATGGCCCCCGCAAGGCCGACCTTGCCAGCATCTCGGCACGCGGCCGCGTCGTCGCCGAAGCCATGCAGGCCGTCCAGTCCGCGCCTGATGTGCGCGCCGCGAAGGTCGCCGAGCTCAAGGCCGCCATCGCCGACGGCACCTACCACTCGAGCGCCCGCGACATCGCCCAAAGGCTCATCGCGGGCGGCACCTTCGGGGAGGACTAGGCCATGGAAGCGCAGCCCGCTCTCACTGCCCTGTTGCGCACCCTCGAACAGGAAGAAGCCGAAATCGTCGAGCTCATCCAGCTCGCCACTGAAGAGCGCTCCGCGCTCATCGCCTCGGACTTCCCCGCCGTCGATAGCGTCACCGAGCGCATGCTCCAGGTCGCCGAACGCATCGACCGGCACGAGCAGCGCCGCCAGCAGCTGCTCAACGAGCTGGGTAATGCAGGCGCCGGGTTGAACGAAATCGTCGCGCTGGCCGAAAACCATAGCGTAGGGGGCTTCCCTGATGCACGTGAACGCCTGCTCGAACGCACCGGCGAGCTCCAGGACCTGCAAGAGCAGAACGCGCAGCTCATCCTCTCAGCGGCAAAGCTGCGCGAACGGTGGCTCGCCATGCTTACCCGGCTCGCCAACCCCACCTATGGCGCCGGCGGGCAGCAGCAGGCAAACGAATCACGCTTCCTCTCGCGGAGCGCCTGAGGAGTAACTCGCATGGCCCTGTCCGTTGGTCTCGATACCGCGGTCAAAGCGCTACGGGCCCACCAGCTCGCAGTCGACGTCGCCGCCCACAACATCGCGAACGCCCACACTCCCGGCTTCTCGCGGCAGCGCGTTCTCCTGCGCCCCGTCGGCCTCGACGGCAGCGACCACTTCTCGCGCGATGCACTCCTTGGCCGCGCCGGCATGGGCGTCGACGCCAGCGATGTCCACCGCATCCGCGATATCTTCCTCGACTACCAGATCCGCCAGTCCTTCGGCGACCACGGCCAGTACCAGACCCGCTCCGGCGCCCTCCAGCGCGCCGAGTTCGTTTTCAACGACCCCAACGACGAGGGGCTCGCCGCCATCTTCAACTCCTTTTGGAACACATGGCAGGACGTCGTTAACGAACCGGAGGGCTCCCCTGCCCGCACCAGCCTCGTCCATGCCGCTACCACGCTCACCACGCGAATCAACCGTGCCTATGCCGAGCTCGATTCCCAGCGCAAGGAGCTCGACTTCCAGCTCAGCGGCATGGCCGACAAGATTAACGCAGCGTCCGCCGAAATCGCCGAGCTGAACCTCAAGATCAAACAGGTCGAGCTCAACGGCGACATGGCAAACGACCTCCGCGACCGCCGCGACCTGCTGATGGACGACCTCGCAAAGCTCGCGAACATCACCTACTCGGAACAGGAAGACGGCCAGGTCAACATCTACCTCGGCAACCACGAACTCGTCGTTGCGAATGATTACCGCGAGGTAGAGCTCGCCGAACATCCCGACCACGACGACATGCACCACCTGGTCTTCAAGATGGACGGCATGCCGCTGGAAACTACCACCGGCGAGCTGCGCGGGCTCTATGACGCCCGCGACCAGGACCTGCCCAACGTCATGGCCAAACTCGATGAGCTCGCCGCACAGCTCATCACTTCGATAAATACCATCCACGAAGATGGTTACGGACTCGATAACGGCACCGGCAGGGAGTTCTTCACCGGAACCGGTGCCGCCGATATCGCCCTCAACGCCGACCTTGCTGCCAACCCCGACTGGATCGCCACGGCCGCAAACCCCGACTCGCCCGGCGACAATTCCGTCGCCCTCCAGATCGCCAACCTTCAGCTCGGCAAGACCATGGCGGGCGGCACCCAGACCTTCGACGACTTCTACGCCAACATGGTCAGCGTGCTTGGCGCCGATGTGAACCGCGCCAGCGGCCTCGCCCGCTCCGCCGAGCAGATGAACTCCCACCTTGATGCCCGGCGCCAGGCCGTCTCAGGCGTCAACATCGACGAAGAAGTCACCAACCTCGCGGCATCCCAGCACGCCTACAACGCTGCCGCCCGCGTCATCACCACCATCGACCAGATGCTCGAAACGCTCATCAATGGCACCGGCGTCGTCGGGAGGTAGACCATGACTCTGCGCATCTCCGCCGCTCAGCGGCTCATCAACCACCAGCGCTACCTCTCCGACGTCGAGTCGCGCATGGACCAGATCCAGCAGCAGCTCGCCACCGGCCGTAAGATCGCGCGTGCGAGCGACGACCCGGCTGGCGCCGCCCTGGCGCTTCAGCACCGCAAGAACATCGGCTTCGAAGCCCAGATGCGCCGCAATATCGATGGCGGCCTGGCCTTCATGAACGCCTCCGAGGCGGCCCTCGACGGCGCCACCGAATCCCTCCAGCGCGCCCGCGAACTCGCCATCCGCGCTGCCAACGATACCCACAGCCCCGACCAGCGCCAGGCCATTGCGCTCGAATTCGATCAGATCATCCGCCATATCGCCCAGGTCGCGAACACCCGCTTCGGCGATGCCTACATCTTCAGCGGCCACAAAACCCAGCAGCCCGCCTTCGACATCGATGACAGCGGCGGCACGCTCACCATCGAATACCAGGGCGACGACGGCGCACGCATGCGCCGCATCTCCTTTGCCGACGAAGCGCCCATCAACGTTACCGGCGATGTCGCCTTCGGCAGCCTCTTCGACGACCTCATCGACCTGCGCGAAACCATCGCCAGCGCAGGCAGCGGCACCGAGATATCGGCCAGGATCGACGTCATCGACGACGGTATGGACCGCATCATGAACGCCCGCGCCGACATCGGCGCCCGTGTCAACCGCTTCGAATCGGCCAAAGCCCAATCCGAAGTCGTGAACATCAACCTGCAAGAGCTTCGCGCCGGCATCGAAGAGGTCGACCTGTCTGAAGCCATCGTCGAGCTTTATGGTGTCGAGACCTCCCTCCAGGCCGCCCTGGGCGCCATCGGCCGCACCAACAACATGACCTTGCTGAACTTCCTCCACTAATCGCCTGCCCGCCATCCCACCTCTCCGGGGGCCATCACGCACTGTGTGATGGCCCTTTTTGGTACCCGCAGGAACCGGCACGAGCCCCAACGTTCCGGTTCAAAGAGGGTCGGTGATCGTTGTCACCCAAATGTCCCCGTTTGGCCGCCTCAGTGTCCCCAGCTATGGAATCCGCCCCTCGATAACCATGGCGAGAGCCCGCCGGAAAAGCTCGAAACAGACGGCGGGGTGCCCGGCAAAGCACGGACACACGAAAGGGAAAGGACCGAACACGAAATGAGCATGCAGATCACCACGAACGTCGGGGCTATCAACGCTCAGCGCAACCTCGGCAACACCGGCATCCGCATGGGCAAGGTGCTGGAACAGCTCTCCAGCGGCTTCCGCATCAACCGTGCTGCCGACGACGCAGCCGGCCTCGCCATTAGCGAAAAGATGCGCGCCCAGATCCGCGGCAACCAGCAGGCAGTCCGCAACGCCCAGGACGGCATCTCCATGCTGCAGACCGCTGAAGGCGCCCTGGACGAAGTCCACGCCATCCTCCAGCGTATGCGCGAACTGGCCGTCCAGGCCGCCAACGGCACCTACGCCGACGGCAGCGCAGAGCGCACCTCCATCGGCGAAGAGCTCATCCAGCTCCGCGACGAGATCGACCGGATCGCCCAGGCCACGGAATTCAACAGCCAGAAGCTGCTCAGCGGTTCTCTGAGCACTA
>SLAK01000265.1 GCA_007126855.1 Dehalococcoidia bacterium
CCCATCATGCGCGCCAAACGCGACGGCTTCCTCCGCAACGTCTGCATCGCCCTGGGCAATGTCGGCACTCCCGAAGACCTTCCCGCCCTGCTCGATGCGCTCAAGGACCCCGCCCCCCTCGTCCGCGGCCATGCCGCCTGGGCCATCGCCCGCCTCGCCGGCCGCCACCGCATCGAGGCTCCCTTCGAAGCGCTCCAGTATCAACTCGACATCGAGCCTGACACGGAAGTCCAGGAAGAGCTCCGGCACGCCTTGAAGACGCTCCGCCGCTAAGCCAGGCGCAATCGACAATCGACAATCGACAATCCACAATCGCCCCCATGAAGGTGTTCCTCACCGGCGGGACCGGGTTCATCGGCAGCCACGTCGCAAATGTCCTCCACAGCCGCGGGCACGAAATCGTCGCCCTGGCACGCCCCACCAGCGACACCGCCCACCTGGAATCGCTCGGCGCCACCATCGCCCGCGGCGACGTGACAGACCCCGCCTCGCTCGAGGCCGCCGCGGCCGGGTGCGACATCGTCATCCACGCCGCTGCGGTCGTCGGCCCCGTCGGCAAGTGGGAACACTTCGAAGCCGTCGGCGTCCAGGGCACCGCAAACGTCATCCGCGCCGCTCAGAGTGCCGGCATCCGCCGCTTCATCCACGTTGGCTCGATCGCCGTCTATGGCAGCCGCCCCGGCGGACGGACTTATTCCGAATCAACCCCCTTCGACTACACCCCCGAAGGCTGGAACCACTACGTCCGCGAAAAGGTCCGCTCCGAGCAGGCCCTCTGGGAGGCTCACGGCTACCAGCGCATCGCCGCCACATCCATGCGCCCGTCCATCGTCATCGGCCCCGGCGACCGCAACTTCCTGCCCCGCGCCATCGACGTCGTCAACTTCCGCTTCGCCCGGATCACCGGCTCCGGCAACAACTACATCGCCTTCGTCGTCGTCGAAGAAGTCGCCGACGCCATCGTCCGCGCCGCCGAGCGCGAAGAGACCGCCGGCCAGGCCTACAACCTCTCCGGTACCCCGCGCATCACCCAGCGCCAGCTCTTCAACACCATGACGGACCTGCTCGGCAAACCGCCCATCACCGGCACCATGTCCTTCAACATGGCCATGCGCTCCGCCGGCCTCCTCGAAGCCTGGTGGCGCCTCGCTCGCCGCCCCGGCGAACCGCCCGTCACCCGTTTCGGCGTCGCGTTGGTCGGCCAGCAATTTCAGGTCGACACTACCCGCGCCCGCGAACAGCTCGGCTGGGAAGGCAACGCAAGCTACGAAGACGCCCTCCGCCGCTCCCTCGAATGGCACCGCGCGAACGTCACCAGCGCCGTCTAGCCAGCGCCACTCACCGTTCCATCACGCGTTCCGAATACGGCACCGGCCGCGCCCGCCACACCGCGATGCTCGCAACCACCGGCAGCACCAGCATCGAAGCGATCCCAAACTGGAAACTCTCCGTCGCGCCTTCCGCCAGCGCCAGCGGCAGCGGCCCGATCGCCGCAGCCGAAATCCCCACCATCGTTGCCGAACCCTGGATGCGCCCCAGGCCCTGCCGCCCGTAGAAATGCGCCCAGGTCACCCCGCCGATCACCTGCGCGGTCCCGCCCGTCGCACCCAGCATCAACCCGTACACCGTCGCCGTCGCCGGTGACCGCACCACGAACAGGATGAACAGGATCGTCGCCGACATCACGACCATGTTCCCGAGGAAAGCCGCCTTCGGTCCGAAGCGGTCGATGAATACTCCTGCCCCGAGCGAACACGCCGCCGACGCGATCGCATAGGGCACGAACACCGCCGCTGCAGCCGCCGGGCTCAACCCCTGCTCGGCGAAGATCGATGTCTGGTGGAAGATCAGTGCCGTGATCACGAACGGCGAAGTCGCCAGCGGCAGCGCCAGCATCCAGAACGTCAGCGACGTAAGCACTCGCCGCTTGTCCGGCGCGCCGGATCCCGCGGTCACATGTGGCTCGCCGGGTGGCGGGTGCGGGTCCCCGTCCGGGTAGAGCCCGCGCTCCTCCGGCGTGTTTCGCACGATCAGGATCGCGCCCGGAATCACCAGCAGCCACACCATCAGGCCCAGCCCGGCGTAAGCCTCGCGCCAGCCGACCTCGTCGATCACGAAGCGCGCCACCGGTGGCAACACCGCGTTCGACGCCGCAAAGCCCAGGCCCATGATCGCCACTGCCACGCCCCGCCGCCGCACAAACCACTGCGCCGCGAGCAAGGTCGCGTTGATCGGCATCGAGCCCTGCCCCAGTGCTCGCAGCGCCGCAAAAAGCACGATGAACGCCAGCCCGCCCGTCGCAAACGCCATGCCGAAGCACGCCGCACCCAGCGCGAACGCCACCCCGATCAGCACCACCCGGACTCCAAACCGGTCCGCCAACCGGCTCACCACCATCACCATCGCCGCGCTCACGCCCGTGCCAATCGCATACAGGCCCGAGATCACGGACCGCGAAAGCCCCGTGTCCTCGATCATCGGGTCTAAAAACACGGAGAAGACATACGACTGCCCCGGTCCCGACGAGAACGCGACCAGCGCGCCAACGAAAATCACGGCCCACCCGTAGTACAGCCGCCGGCCAAGAATCTTCATCGGGAAGTGTGCCCCTGGATAGCGCCCTCCGCGCACGCCCCGGCGCCCCGGCGCAATCAGCCCCGGCCGGCGCCAAACCGGGTATGGGTGAAGGCTTCAGTATGCCACGGGCATGCTTGCAGGCACGG
>SLAK01000291.1 GCA_007126855.1 Dehalococcoidia bacterium
CGCTGCGCGACATGCTCGACCCCCGCCTCCGCGGCGCCGGTGGTCGCGCTGGCTTCTAATCCCGCACCGCAGGCTTCGCACAAACAATGAGGAGGCCCCGAAACGGGGCCTCCTCATTGTTTGTGCGAAGCCTGCGGTGCGGGATTAGAAGCCAGCGCGACCACCGGCGCCGCGGAGGCGGGGGTCGAGCATGTCGCGCAGCGCATCGCCGAAGAGGCTGAAGCCAAGCACGGAGAAGGTGATGGCGAGGCCGGGCCAGAGCGCGAGCAGCGGTGAGGCAGCGCCAAGCTGGCGGCCTTCATTCACCATGCGGCCCCAGGAGATAACCGTGGGGTCGCCAAAACCAAGGAAGGACAGTCCCGCTTCGGCGAGAATATAGACGCTGATGGAGGCGCTGAAGATGACGATGATGGGCGCGACGATGTTGGGGAAGATGTGGCGCGCCATGATGCGTAATTCAGAGGCGCCGATGGTGGTTGCAGCGAGGACGTAGACGTTCTCGCGCTCGCTGAGGACGGCGCTGCGAACGATGCGGATGACAGGCGCAAGGCCCACTATCCCCAGCGCGAGCACAATGAAATGGATGGTAGGCCGTTCGATGACCTGGATGATGAGCAGGAGAAGGATGAGGGGCGGGAAGGCCTGGAGGGAGTCGACGAATCGCTGCATGATTATGTCGACTCTTCCGCCGAAGTAAGCGCTGGTGAGCCCGAACACAGTGCCAACGATCACCGCTAGAAGGGACGCGCCGACACCAACGTAGAGCGAGACACGTGCGCCGTGGATGATGCGTGAATATGTATCAAGCCCGCGCCGGTCGGTGCCCAGCCAATGGGTCGCCGACGGACCGGTATTGCGCATCACGACTTCATCTCGGATGAAGGTCTCGGGCGGGTGCTGGAGGCGGACCATCGGGTCGACAAGCGACTGCTGGTAGAGCTCTTCGTCGAACTGCGGATTGACCTGGCGGAAGACCTGACCCGGCGGATGGCGGTCAATCTGCTCTGCGAAAGTTGCGGCGAAGATGATGAGCAGAATGACGATGACGCCGAAGGCGCCAAGCGGCTTTCTTCGCAGGAAGGTGCCCCACCAGATAAGCCAACGCACCGGGCGCGAGCGGTCGCTGACGCTCCGAGGGAGGCCAGCTTGCTGGTCAAGGCCGAGTTCTTGTCCTGCGTCCTGTGCCAAGAGCAGCCCCCTACTTACGAGAATCGAATGCGCGGATCGAGTGCGCCGTAGAGCAGGTCGATCCCGAGGTTCACGAAGACGACGAAGGTAGCAATGATGAGGATGAAGGTCTGCATCACGGGGACATCGCGGGAGCGGATGGCGACAAGCATCTTGTTGCCGATGCCGTCGATGTTGAAGATCCACTCGAAGACGACGTTGCCACTGAGGAGCGTGGCCAGCGTAAGGCCCATGATGGTGAGGACGGGGATGAAGGCGTTCTTGAGTGCGTGGCGCGTGATGATCGAGCGTTCACGCATGCCCTTAGACCAGGCAGTGCGGATGTAGTCCTGGCGGAGCACCTCGAGCATCTGGGAGCGGAGCAGGCGCATGACGCCCGCGCCGGCAGCGAGACCCCCGGCCGTAGCGGGGATGATGTATAGCTTGAAGCTCGCCCAGGGGTCCTCCCAAATAAGCGGCGACCGGGTGAGCTGTACCTCCCACAGGTTCCAATGGACAACGTACAGGAGGATCATGGTCGCGACCCAGAAGTTGGGGGCAGCGAGCGCCGTGATGGAGAAGACCCTCAGCACATAGTCAATGATGGTGTCCTGGCGGATGGCCGAGATGACGCCAATCGGGATACTGATCACCACCAGCACGATGAAGGTCATGATGGACAGCTGCGCTGTTTTGGGGACGCCATCCATGAACATGTCGACGGTGGGACGGCGCGTCTGGAAGGACGTGCCGAAGTCGCCCTGGAGCAGATCGGCCATGTAGCGGACGTAGCGCTCGTGGACGGGGCGGTGGAGGCCGAGCTCCTCACGGACCTGTTGCTCGAAGCGCTGGCGCTGCTCAGGAGAATCCGCACCGATGGGGTTCTGCGCAGCGACCTGCTGGGCTACGAAGTCACCGGGCAGAACGTTGGCTGCCAGAAACACCAGGGTTACGACAAACCAGATGACCGGGATATTGATGAGGGCTCGCCGGATGGCGTAGTTGCGCATCTATCGCTCCGTACACAGAAACGGGCAATCGCACGAGGGTGTGCGATTGCCCGTCCAGGGTTCAGTTACCGTCAGGGCCGTCCTTCCCAGGTGGGGTCGGTCTGATCGAACCAGTGGTCGCGATAGATGTTGTGCGTGTTGGCGAATGGCGCGGATTCTCCGAGGTTGTAGTAGTTCCAGCGAAGCGTGTTGCTGATACCCAGGATGTTGTGCGGAATGCCGGCGCCCCAATTGGCGAGCAGCGCGCGCTCGATATCCTGAGACAGCTCGATGCGCCGATCGACGTCGAATTCGACCATGGCAGCGTTGGTCAGGTTGTCGATATCGTCGGACTGGACACCGAACTGCGGGAACGCGGGCGCACCGGAGTTATAGGCGGCCCACAGCCCAAGAGTAGGCTCAAGACTCTGAACATCACTGATCCAGCCGTACCAGATGTTGGCGTTACCGCTGCCGTAAGCCTGGTTGAAGATCTTCCCGTTGATGGTGGTATACGGCTCGATGTTGGCCTGGAATGTGTTGCCCAGGTTATTCGACAGCATGCTTGTGACGGTCTCGGCGACACCGCTGTAGAGGCCTTCCCAGATGTCGGGAATGTCGACGGTGACAGTACCGAGTTCGGGACCGCCGGCCGCTTCCCACATGGCACGGGCTTCGGCGAGGTCTTCCTCGCGATCTTCCAGGTAACCCGGCAGGGTGATCAGTTCGGTTTCGGGAATGCCCCAGCCTACCTGGGTGGGCGGGACGTTTCCGGAAAGGGCAGCGCTACCCTGGACCGTATGCTCCATGAGGAGGCGGCGATCGAAGGTGCGGAAGATGGCGCCGATGAGCCGGGGGTCGTCCCAGGGCGGAGCGCCGCCGTAGTAGGTGCCGGCCATGGGGTTCGCGGAGAAGCTGGGCGTATTGAAGATCTCACCCTGGTGGCGATCGAGCAGGTCCTGCAGAGTATCCATGTCAAGGCCGCCAAGCTCGTCGATGTCCTTCTGGAGGAAGGACGTCTGGCGGGCAGCAGTGTCGACGAATAGCGGGACGTACTGGATGCCGTCGAACAGGATGGGCGGATCATAGAAGTCCGGGTTGCGGATGAAGCTCGCGCGGCCTTCGGGTTCGAAACTGTCCATCATGTACGAACCGGTGCCGACCATCGCTTCGACGGGGAGGTCGCGGAACCGCCCCTCAAATTCCTCGATGATCTCGGGGGCCTGGACCTTGGCATAGGAGCCGGCGAGCGTGCCGAGCAGGAATGGATAGGGCCGCGCAAACCGAACCGTGAGCGTACGCTCGTCGGTGGTCTCGACGGATTCAATAGCCTGGTACTCAGCCTGGCGATGGAAGCTTGCGTCCTCCTCACCGTCGAGCGTCGTACCGGCCCTGTTCCGTTCGATGAAGAACTGGAGATCTTCAACGGTGGTTTCGCGACCGTTCAGCGGGGGCTTATCGTGCCAGCGCACGCCTTCGCGCAGAGTAAACACGAGGGTCTGATCATCGACCTGCTCCCAGCCCTCGGCGAGCGCGCCTTCGAGCTCACCGCCGTCGGCGAAGCGCCGGTATTGCACTATTCCGAGATGGGTGTACCCGAGGATGGCTGCAAAGGGCGTGAAGCGGCTGCGGTCGGCGTCGAAGGTGTCGAAGGTCGCGTCCGCGGAACTCAGCCGGCGGACACCGCCCTGCTGGGGTTCATCGCTCGGGGTTGGGGTTGGATCGTCGACCGGATCGGTGTCGTCATCGTCGTCATCGGGTGGCGGTGGCGCGACGTCGTCGTCATCGTCGTCGTTGCCGCAGCCTACAAGGGCAAAACCCGCAGCGCCGGCGCCCACGGCAGCGGACCCACCCATGAACCTTCGCCTGGAAAGCTGGGTCGCTCTGAGTGTGCGGTTCCAATAAGTTGAACGGCTGGTCATCGTGGTGATTTCCCCCCTTGTGGTTCGAGCCGACACCCCGGTCGCCTCTTTTCTTCTATACGACCAATAGGACAGGCTGGATGCCGGGAGTATACGAGCCTTGCTGAAGGTGTCAATACTCGTGGCATTTTTCCTTACCAACCGTGCGGTAAAGGGCGTATTCGACAGGGGACCGCGGGCACGGCAGCTTAGCGGACGCGTTCGGGGGGATACCGGCCGTGGCCAGTATCGACTGCGGCCCTGTGGTCCAAATGCTGGATGCCGAAGGGGGACGGGGCGGGGCGGGAGAGATAGGGCCAGCGGAAGACATTATGGCGCTGGAGCAACCAGGGGATGACGCCACCGCCGGCCGTGGACACCAGCGCCACGTCCAGTTCGCGCACCAGGGACACGCGTTCGTCATCGGGTAAGGTTTCGTCGAGTGCTGCGGTGAGCCGGTCGGCATCCGGGCTGGCAAAGCCGGCTTCGATTGCGGACGCAGACGCGGATGCGAAGGTTTCGATCAGGGCCAGGGAGGGGTCCGGGAAGGGCTGAGCCAGGGCCCAGCCGAACCAGGTGGCAAAGTCGCCATTGCCGTAGCGGCCTTCGCCGGTGCGCGAGGCGATGTTGGGGTACGACTCGACGCGTGGGATGACATCGAGCCCGAGGACTTCGCGGAGCATGCCGGGTACCACGGAGCTGGCGCTGTAGAGGGGGTCAAAAATGGCGGGGAAGTCGATGGTGAGGGGACCGAGCCCGGCGCCGGCAGCAGCTTCCCAGCGTGCGCGGGCTTCCCGCGCGTCGTCGTCGAAGGACGGGAGGTAGCCGGGCAGCGAGTTGAGCTCGCCTTCGGGAAGGGCAAAGGCGGGAACGGAAGGATGAACGTGCCCCGCAGGATGGGCTCGCCCGGCAAAGAGACGGCGGGCGAGCTCGTGGCGGTTGAGCGCCGCGGAGAAGGCGATGCGGAGGTTGTCATCGTTCCAGGGCGGGGAGCCGACGTGCATGGGACTGACGACGGAGCTGGCATCGAAAACGGAAAGCTCCTCGGCGAGGTGGCCGTTGGATGTGGCGCGCACTGCGGCGGCGTCGCGCCGGTCGAAGGCAATGAATTCGTCGGTGCGGCGGGCCAGGAAGCTGTCGGGGCCCCGCGCTGCGGGAGCGACGGCCATTTCGGCGAGGCGAGGGCGGTGGTGGGTCCGGCCGGCAATGCCGAACTTGAGCGAGCCATCGCTGGATTTGCCGTCGAAGCGGAAGGGGCCGGAGCCGGAGACGTGGTCGGCGACGATGGTGTTGCCGTCTTGCTCGAGCAGGGGGATGGCTTCCGGGCGCTGGACGAAGGCGAACTGACCGGCGAGCACGGCCAGGAGGTGGGGATAGGGGCGCGAGGTTGTGATTGCGATGGCGTGGCCGCCGGCGGATTCGATGGATTCGATGGGGGCGTAGTCCCAGGGGCGTTGGGCTTGCTGGAGTTGCCCCGCCGCGGCCATTTCGGTGACCCGCTGCAGGTGGAGCTGGACGTCGCCGGACTCAACCGCGCGGCCATCGAGACCGGGCCGGGCGTGCCAATTTGCGCCGGGGTTCAGGTGGAATATCCAGGTGCGGTCGTCGGGACGCTCCCAGGATTCGGCCAGGTCACCTTCCAAAGTTGCGGCGGCGGGCTCGGCCCAGGAGACCAGGCGGGAGTGGGTGCGGCCGAGCACCTCGACGAGAGACGGTTCGCCGGTGCGAACGGCGTCGAGCGTATCGAAGTGGAATCTGCCGCCGGAGGTCAGGCGCGCGAAGCCGCGAGGTTCATCGCCGGCAGGGGCCGGCGTGCTACCCGCCACAGCCTCGGTGTCGGCGCCAACGGTCGCTTCAGGGGCAGGGGCCAAATGGCCAGGAGCTTCATCACTCTGCGAGGGCCAGCTGCGATGGACGGCCAGGGCGCCGAGGCCTGCGACGAACGCGGCGCCGCCGCCGATCGCGGCGCGCCGGGACAGGCGGCGGTTGCGCCAGGAGGGGGCTTGGTCGCGCTTGCGGTCCACCGTTACGAGCGTACCTGAGCGAGCAGGCTGGCGTGTAGTTGTCACTGCGGCCGGGTGGGCTACAGTGAGATCAAGGGCCGGTTTTCGCCGGGCCAATTCAAGGGAGCAGCCGCTGGCAGGCAGACTGACTGGCATCGCGGCCGCCTTCGGTCAGGAACTCGGGGGGATCGTGGCCTCCGGGAAGGGATCCGTGCGCCTTGGAGCGCCGGATGCGGCAAAGCCGCCCTTGATGGCAATGATCGCGGACGAGGCTCCCGGGCCGGTGCTGGCGCTTGCGGCCACGCCGGCTTCGGCGCAGCATCTGGCGGAAGAGCTGCGACTCTTCGTAGCGGACACGCCGGTGCTGCGGCTGCCGGAGCTCGAACATCTTCCCTACGAGCTTGCCCGTGACGACCCGGTCATCCAGCACGAACGAGAGCGGGCGCTGGCCGCGCTTTCGGGCGAGGAGCCGGTAGCCGTTGTGGCTTCGTGGTCGGCGGTGACGAGCCATTGCGCGGGACCGGGACGGCGCTCCGCAGGCGTGACGGTGCGCGTTGGCGAGGCGCCGGGGCCGAACCGGCTGCTGGCCGCGCTGGAGGAAGAGGGCTACGAGCGCGAGCCGGTCGCAGACCGGCCCGGAACGATGGCGCGGCACGGCGGCATTGTGGACACGTTCCCGCCGGGCGCGAACGACCCCATGCGCATCGAATTCTTCGGCGACGAAATTGAAAGCATCCGCGTGATCGAGCTGGAATCGCAGCGAAGCATTCGGCGGATCGAGGCTGTGCATCTCGACCCGGTATCGACGGCGACGCATGAGGCGCGCTCTGCTGCCGCGAACCTGCTGGACCGACTGGCTACCGCCGACGCCGAGGACTCGGCGATCGCGCAGGAGCTGGCCGTGGTGGCCGAAGGCGGCCGGTCATCATGGCCGGGTGTGCTCGAGACGCTGCTTTTCGAATCGTGCGCGCTCGACCACCTGCACGAGTCGGCGACCATCGTGGCCGACGATGCAGCCGGCGGGCGCACGGCGCTGGAACAGCTTATTGAGAACGAAGAACGAGCACGGACCGAGATGGAACGGCGCGGCGCCATCCCCCGGGGATTGCCGCGACTGCGCACCGGTGAGGAACGTGTGAGTGGTGTGTTGCGCGAGGCCCGAAGCGTCGTTGAATTCGACCGGTTTGGCGACGAGCGTTCGGGGACGCGGCGGCTGCCCTTCCGGGTGGCGCCGGCGTTTGCCGGGCAGTTGCGGACTCTGTTGCAACAACTAGGCGCCTGGGCACGCGATGGTCGGCCGGTGGTGGTGGCATCGCAGCAGGCGCTACGCATCGACGACCTGCTGCAGGAAGAAGGGATCGCAGCAAGCCTCGTCCGTGACCTGGACGAGCCGCCGGAGGAGGGGACGATTACGCTCCTGCCGGTAGCGGTCGCGGGTGGGTTTGTGCTCGAGGACCGGCTGACATTGATTACAGACTCGGAGATCTTCGGGTTCCGGAAGCAGCGACGGCCAACGAGGACGCGGCGATCGGTGCGAAGTGACCTGCTTTCGACGATCGAGGTCGGTGACTTCGTGGTGCATGCCGACCACGGGATCGCCCGCTTCGGCGGCATGGTACGGCGCGTGGCGAATGGTGCCGAGCGGGAGTACCTGGAGCTGCAGTACGCGGAGGGCGACCGGCTGTACGTGCCGGCGGACAACCTGGACGCTGTTACGCGGTACATCGGGCCCGGTGACCGGGCGCCGGCACTGACGCGCCTGGACACGCAGGACTGGGCGCGGGCGCGGCGGCGCGTCCGCCAGTCCGTACTCGAACTGGCGCAGGACCTTGTTGAGCTCTACGCGAAGCGGGAGGTCGCGCGAGGCTTCGCGTTCCCCGGCGACCACGCGTGGCAGATGGAGATGGAGGCATCGTTCCCATTCGTGGAAACGCCGGACCAGCTTGTGGCGATCCGCGAAGTGAAGCGAGACATGGAGAACGAACGGCCGATGGACCGGCTGCTGTGCGGGGATGTTGGCTACGGGAAGACGGAGGTCGCGGTGCGCTCAGCGTTCAAGGCGGTGATGAGCGGACGGCAGGTGGCCGTGCTGGTGCCGACGACCGTGCTGGCCGAGCAGCATGGCCGGACCTTCCGGGAGCGGACGGCGGGATTCCCCATCCGGGTGGAGGTGCTCTCGCGTTTCCGGAGCGACCAGGAGCAGCTGGAGATCACCGCGGCGCTGGCTGCAGGCGACGTCGATATCGTGGTGGGGACACACCGGCTGCTGCAGAAGGACGTCAGGTTCCGGGAGTTGGGCCTGGTGATCGTCGACGAGGAACAGCGTTTTGGCGTTTCGCACAAGGAGCGGCTGAAGCGAATGCGGGCGGAAGTGGACGTGCTGACGCTCTCGGCGACGCCTATTCCGCGGACGCTGCAGATGTCGCTGGCGGGCATCCGGGACATGAGCAATGTGATGACGCCGCCGGATGAGCGGCTGCCGATCCGGACCTACGTGACGGAATGGGACGACGAGATCGTTCGCGAAGCGATCGCGCGCGAGGTCCAACGCGGGGGGCAAGTGTATTTCGTACACAACCGGGTGCACAGTATCGAGAGGATCGCGCAGAAGCTGCGCGGGATAGTGCCGGAGGCGCGGGTGACGATCGGCCACGGGCAAATGAAGGAGGAGACGCTGGAGCGGGTGATGTCGGAGTTCGCTGCCGGTGAGCACGACATCCTGGTGTGCACGACGATCATCGAAAGCGGGCTGGATATCCCGAATGTGAACACGATCATCATCAACAACGCGAACCAGCTCGGCCTCGCGCAGCTCTACCAGCTCCGCGGGCGCGTGGGGCGGGCATCGAACCAGGCGTACGCGTATCTGCTCTACGACCACAACCGGGCGATCAGTGAGACAGCGCAGAAGCGGCTGCAGGCCGTGTTCGAGGCGTCGGAGCTGGGTGCAGGCTTCCAGATCGCGCTACGGGACCTGGAGATCCGCGGCGCCGGGAACCTGCTGGGGACGGCGCAAAGCGGGCATATTGCCGCTGTGGGATTTGAGCTCTATACAAAGCTGGTGGCTGAGGCAGTGGAAGCGATCAAGTCGGCGTTCCGGGGCGAAGAGACGGTCGAGCCGGAGCGCGAGGCCGAGCCGCCGTTGCCGCCGGCGCCAGGCATCGACCTGCCGATAACCGCGCACATTCCGGAGAATTACGTGGACGACGTGGCGCAGCGGCTGGCACTGTATCAGCGGATTGCAGAGCTAAGCGACGCGGCGAGTGTGCAGGCAATGCGGGAGGAGCTGGCGGACCGCTTCGGTCCCGTGCCTCCAGCGGTGGAGAGCCTGCTATATGTGGCGCTGGTCAAGTCGATGGGTCGCCGGGCCCGCGTGGAGAGCATCAACACGAGCGAGTCGTTTATCCACCTGCATATGCGCGGCGGCACGGCGCCAGGGCAGCAGGCTGCAGTACACCGAAGCGGTATCAATGGCGTGCTGCCCGGGCCGAAGCAGGTGCGGATAGATCGGGTGGCAGCGGGAGAGGATTGGATGCACGTGCTGGTGCGGGTGCTGCGGGCACTGGCGGTGCGCACGGAGCCCGGGACGACGAAAGCGACGGAGGGCACAAGAGCATGACTGTGGTAGTACAGCGAAGTTTCACGATAGAGCGGGGCGCCGGGGCGGAGTTTGAGCGGCTTTCGCGCGAGGGCATCTGGCCATACATGGAGGCTCGCGGCTGCAGGATCCTGGGGCTCTTCGCGAATATGCACGGCGGAAGCAGTGACGAGCTCATCCTGCTGACGGCCTATGCATCGATGGCGCACTGGGAAGCGACCCGCGATGATGCGCCGCTTCCTGAGCATGCGAGCGAGGAGGCCCGCAGGCTCCACCCGGCATACCTGGAAGCGTTACAGGCGCGGCGCAGGTTGACCGTGCGGACGAGTTCGCGCGTGTTGCGTTTGGCCACGGACTGGGCGGAGTGGCCGCGGGACGTGTGGAGCGGATAACCGCATACTGCCGGGTTACCCGGAGCAAGGGCCCCCTGCGATACTGGGAGGCATGCGTGCAGCGAACCTTTTCACGATGCTATCGGCGTTCCAGCCGGGGTCGACGGCCACACCATTCGAGAACTATTGCACCAGCGGTCTGGCGTATTTATTGAACCGCAAGCACCACCTGCTCACCGCCCTCTTCCGGACGGTAGCCGGGTTGCCGTACGAAGAGCTTGCCGACGTGGAAGTGCAGCCACGGCTGGCGGAAGCCGGGCTCGCGGACATGTTGTTGACCTTCGAAGGCGGCCACCGGGTCGTTGTCGAAGTGCAGGTGGAGCCAGGAGACAGCACCGAGCACTACCCGGCACTGGAATCGATCGCGAAGGAATGGGAAGTGCCGGCGGCGTTTGTGACCATCGCGCTGAACCGGCGGGAGCGGCAACCCGGCTGGGC
>SLAK01000269.1 GCA_007126855.1 Dehalococcoidia bacterium
GAGGGGGATGGCTGAGGCTCAGCTGCCGTCCCCGGCAAGCGTCCGGTCAAGCTTTCGAAGCCGCGCCAGTTCTGCGGCGAAAGGGTTGCCGGGATTGTGTTGCAGGTTCAGGGGCGGGCAAAGCTTGCGTATCACGTTGGGCTCGAGCTTCCACGGAGAATCGACTTCGCACCAGGTCACCGACGCATGCTCGGCCATCCAGTCGGAGAGGATCTGCTCCTGTGGCGTCCCCCGTCTGAGTGGCACGCTGGGGGCGATTTCGAGCTCGTCGGCGAGGATGCACCCCAGGCTCCTGCGCAGGGTGGACATGCCGTTGTTGCGGAAGTGCGTTCGAATGCGCCTGTGGAGGGATGTCGTGCTCTTCTCAAGGGCCGGCGCGATGCCCACATAAAGCAGCCTGGCGCCGCTTCGCTCGTGGCAATTATCAGAAGGCACACACGAGAGGCCGGAGAAATACCAGGCGTATATGCCGGGCGCCTTTGGTACCGGGCAGGGCCGGGTAAGGATCTCTGACCTCGCCCACAAGGAGCCGGTTTGGAGGGAGCGTATAACTTCGAGAGGACGCACCGGAGCATTCTAGAACCAGCCCCACACTTGGGGTAGCCAACCGCGCTCTCGCCTGGGCGAGAGCGCGGCCATCGAGTTTGTGCCTTTGGGCTCAGGGACTGTTCGGTTCGTGGATTGTCTTGGGCACCATTGGTCATGACGTGCTATCCCTCCGTCTGGTGCGCCCCGGGGGACGAACCGCTGATTCTCTCTGCTGAGGGGCGCGGCTGCAAACGGAGGGCGTGCCCCCGCCGGTCCTGAACCTGCGCTGGTCTCGATGCGATCGCGGACGTAGGCTGGCGCGACAAAGGATCGGAGGAAGCTATGAAGGATCTGACTATTGGCCTGCACATCCTGTCGCGTGACCCGCTGGGGTTGATCGACGGTGTTGTGAAGGCGGAAGGCGTCGGGATCGATGTCGCCTGGCTGACCGTTGGCGGCGTGGCGTCCGACCCGTTTGCGATCTTTGCGGCGGCGGCGCTGAAGACCGAGCAGATCGAGTTTGGCACCAGCATTTTGCCGACCTTTCCGCGGCACCCGCTGACGATGGCGCAGGGGGCGATGGTGGTCGACAAGCTGGCGCCGGGGCGGCTGCGCCTGGGCATCGGCCCGAGCCACAAGCCGGCCATCGAGGGCACCTGGGGGCTGGATTTCACCCGGCCGCTGGAGCACCTGCGGGAATACCTGCAAATCCTCAACCCGCTGCTGAAGGATGGGAAGGTTTCTTTCCATGGCAAGCGGCTCCACGCCGAGGCGCAACTTCCGGAGCCGACCGAGGTGCGCGTGATGATCTCGGCGCTGCGCCACAAGGCCTTTTCGCTGGCCGGCGAGCTGGCCGACGGCGGCATCTCGTGGGTGACGCCGCCGGAGCACATCCGGGATGTGGCCGTGCCGGCGCTCAAGGATGGTGCGTCGAAGGCGGGCCGGTCGAATCCGCCGCCGGCGGTGGTCCATGTGCCCGTGGTAGTGTCGGAAGACGCCGACGCGGTGTTCGAGGGTGCGATGGCGCAGGTCGGCTTCTACCAGCGGTTGCCCTTCTACAGGGCGATGTGGGTCGAAGCCGGCTTCCCCGAAGCCGAAGGACCGGAATTCACGCGCAACATGTGCGATGCGCTCGTGGTTTCGGGCAGCGAGCAGCAGGTGGCGGACCGCATCCGCCAGCTCCCATCCTATGGCGCCGGGGAGATCATCGCGATGCCCATCATGCTGAAGGACGACCGCGAGGCGACGCAGCGGACCATCCGCTTCCTGGGCGAGCTGGCGAAATCCGATTAGTTCCAGCGGCACAGCGATGGAAAGGCGAGGCCGTCCGCATGGGCGGCCTCCATATTATTTCGCCCCGGGCGAAAGGTCTTGCGGGGCGCCGCCGGGGGCGCTACGCTCGCGCTACTGAAGCCGACTCGAGGGAACTGGCATGACCGCACCGGATACCACCGCTCCGGCCCGTGACACGTCCGGGCTCTACATCATCGATGGCGATTCGCATGTGCTGGAGCCGCCGGACCTCTGGGACGAATACCTGGAGGATGAGTTCCGGAGCCGCGCGATCCGGATCACCCGGAGCGTCCCCGATCGCGCCGGTGAGCACAGCGGTATTCGCCGGATGGGCCCAAGCGGCGCGGAGCCGCCGAAGTTGCCGCCGCCGCAGTGGGGCGACGACGAGGGGAAGCTCCCCGAGATGGCGCTGGAGATCAAGGAGCGCATGGCGGCGGACGAGCACCTGATCATCGACCGGCAGGTGGTGATGAGCGGCGGGCTGGCCGGGCTCGGCGGCGTGGAGCACCATCGGTCGACGCTGCCCTACCGGACCTACCTGGAGGCTGCGCCGCTGGCCAGCTTCGACACGGAGGAGCGCATCAAGCTCTTCGACGACTGGGGCATGGCCGGGGGCATCGTCTTCCCGACGATCGGCATCCTGTGGGATACGGAAGACCCGAAGCTGGCGGACGCCTATTGCCGCGCCTATAACCGCTGGTGCCAGGACTTCCGCGGCGACTACAAGGACCGCATCTTCCCCATGGCGCACATCGCCATGCACGACCCGGACCTGGCGCTGGCGGAGCTCCGGCGCTGCCTGAAGATGGGCTTCCGCGGCGTGTTCATGGCGCCGGAGCCGGTGAACGGCGTGAGCCCGGCGGACCCGCGCTTCGACCCGCTCTGGCACGAGCTGCAGGAC
>SLAK01000237.1 GCA_007126855.1 Dehalococcoidia bacterium
GTCATCCGGCGGATCGACTACGAGATCAACAGCCTGAGCATTAGCGACGAATACGACGGCCTGGCCAGCGAACGCTGGAGCCTTGTGGAAGCGGCGGCCCAATGAACAGGCGCGTCGTTGTTACCGGAGTCGGCGCCGTAACTGCCGCGGGAAACACTGCCCCCGAGACGTGGGACGCCATGGTCGACGGCAGAAGCGGCATTGGCCCCATCACGCACTTTGATCCCGAGCCCTACCCGGTCCGCATTCAGGCCGAAGTCAAAGACTTCGAGCTCGGTGAACGGGTTGATGCCAAGCAGCAGCGGCACATGTCCCGGGCCACACAGTTCGGCATGGCAGCCGCACTGGAAGCGCTCCAGGACAGCGGCCTCGAGATAACGGACGAGAACGGCGACGACATCGGCGTCATCTTCAGTTCCGGCGGCGGCGGCACCGAGATGGTGCTGGAACACCAGCGCATCCTGGAGACCAAGGGGCCACGCCGGATCACCCCCTTCCTCGTCGCTAATTACATCGCCGACGCTACGAGCGGGCACATCGCCATCGCCACGGGCGCCCGCGGGCCCAACATGGCCGCAGTGAGCGCCTGCGCCACCGGCGGCGGAACCATCGGCGAAGCTTTCGAGACAATCCGGCGCGGCGACGCGACCGCCATCGTTACCGGGAGCTGCGACGCTGTCTTGCTGCCGATCTTCCACGCCACCTGGTGCTCGATGCGGGCGCTCGCGAGCGACAACGAAAACCCGGAGAAGGCGCTTAAACCCTTCGACCTGAACCGCGACGGGTTCGTTGCGGGCGAAGGCGCGGCCGGCTTCATCCTGGAGGATCTGGAGCACGCCCGTTCCCGCGGCGCGCAGATCTACTGCGAAGTCATCGGCTACGGCAGCTCAAACGACGCCTACGACATGATCGCGTTGCACGAGACCGGCCGCGGTCTCAAGCGCGCCATGGCCGCCGCCATCCGCAAGGCGGAAATCGACCCGGGCGAGATCAATTACATTAACCCGCACGGCAGCGCGACGCCGCTCAACGACCGCGTCGAGACCCTGGTCTTCAAGGAACTCATGGGTGACGCGGCCTACGACGCCGCCATCAGCTCGGTCAAGCCCATCACCGGGCACTGCATGGGGGCATCGGGCTCAGTGGAAGCCCTGGCCTGTGTCATGGCCATCCGCGACCAGCGCGTCCCTCCAACCATCAACTACACGACGCCCGACCCGGAGTGCGACCTGGACTACGTGCCCAACGAAGCGCAGTCCCGGCCGGTACACATCGCCGCGACCACCTCGGTGGGGCTCGGCGGCCACAACTCCTGTGTCATCTTCCGCGATATCGAACGTCCAACGGAGTAGCCCTTGACTCGAGCAGTAATCACCGGGGTGGGGGCCATCACCTCCATCGGCCTGAGCGCCCACGACTTCTGGAAGAACCTGGTGGCCGGCGAGTCCGGCATCACCACCATCACGCGTTTCGACACATCCGACCTGCCGGTCAAGATCGCCTCCGAAGTCCACGACTTCAAGCCTGGCGACTACATGGAGACCAAGGCCGCCCGGCGCATGTCGCGTTTCGCCCAACTCGTCGTCGCTGCTGCCGTGCAAGCGGCGGAAGATGCCGGCCTGAAGCTGGACGACGCTGAGCGGCGCCGCACGGCTTCAGCGATCGCGACCGGCTCCGGTGGCGCCATCGACACCATAGAAGAAACGCAAACCATGCTGGAGCGCGGCCCCGGGCGTGTCAGCCCCTTCTATGTGCCGATGATGGCGCCGAACATGGGCGCGTGCCAGGTTTCGATGTACCTGGGCCTGCGCGGCCCGGCGCTCGCCAGCGTCGCGGCCTGCGCCAGCGGGCTCTACTCCTTCTTCGAAGCGAAACACCTGATCGAGCGCGGCCTGGCCGACATCGTGGTTGCCGGCGGGACCGAGGCAGCGCTGCATCCGCTGCCCATCGCGGCGCTGGCGAACATGCGCGCGCTCAGCCGCCGCAACGACGACCCCACGGCCGCCAGCCGCCCCTTTGACGCCGACCGCGACGGTTTTGTGTTTGGGGAAGGCGCCGCGGTGATGATCGTCGAATCCGAGGAGCGGGCGAAGGCACGCGGCGCGCGGGTCTACGCCGAGCTCGCCGGCGCAGGCCTGAGCTGCGACGCCTACCACATCACCGCGCCGCTTGAAGACGGCAGCGGCGCCGCACAGGCCATGGAAGAAGCGCTCCGCGACGCAAACATGAAGCCGGAAGAGCTGGACTACATCGCGGCGCACGGCACAGGGACTCCGCTGAACGACGTCTCGGAAACGCGGGCGATCAAAGAAGCCTTCGGCAACCACGCGGCGAAGCTGGCGGTCAGCTCACCCAAGTCGATGGTGGGGCACCTGCTCGGCGCCGCCGGCGCGGTCGGTTCGCTTGCCGCAGTGCTGGCCGTCCATAACGACGTCGCACCGCCAACGATTAACCTGGAGACGCCGGACCCGGAGTGCGACCTGGATTACGTGCCGCTCAAGGCCCGCCAGATGACAATCCGCGCTGCGGCGGCTAACGGCTTCGGGTTTGGCGGCCAGAATGGCTCGGTGATCTTCCGCAAATACGCCGGGTAGGTTAGCATCCCGAGCGGTTTCACTGACGCTGGTGTGTGACAGGGATGCGCACACGAAGCAACCCGGAGGGAGAGAACCATGGCAACGTTATTCGAACGGGTCCGCGACGTCGTAGTCGCTCAGCTCAAAGTCCCGGCCGAGGAAGTGAAACCGGAAGCCGACCTGATCGATGACCTGCGCGCGGATTCCCTGGATATCGTCGACCTGACCATCGCCATCGAAGAAGCCTTCGCCGACGAAGCCGACTTCGAAATCAGTGACGAAGACGCCGAAAAGATCCGCACCATCCAGGACATCCTCGACTTCCTCGAGGCCCAGGGGATCAGCTAGCCGGCCAGCGCCCGCAGCTTCGCCACGATGCCGGGCAGCGTGTCGAGCACGTAGTCGATCTGCTCGTCCGTGTTGTCCTTCCCCACGGTCAGCCGGAGCGCTGCGTGCGCCAGGCCGCCATCGATGCCCATCGCCGTGAGCACATGCGACGGATCAACGGAGCCCGTCGTGCAGGCGCTGCCCGAGCTTGCGGCGATCTCCGCC
This sequence comes from Dehalococcoidia bacterium, assembly GCA_007126855.1. Lineage (GTDB taxonomy): Bacteria > Chloroflexota > Dehalococcoidia > Tepidiformales > Tepidiformaceae > SLAK01. The sequence goes on from SLAK01000237.1 coordinate 3,129, forward strand.
ATATCCATCGCCAGCAGCACGCTTTCGCCCTCCACGTTCCGGAAGGCGCAGCTCATGTTGTTCGGCAGGCGCCGCTCCGGATCCGCCGGACCGGTCACCACCGTATCGGGGATGCGCTCGGGCAGCTCGTAGAGCAGCCGGTCGCGCAGCCGGCGTGCGTGCGCATTGCGCTCCTCTCGTTCCTCCCAGGCGAGCTTCATCGCCTCCGCCAGCCCGGCGATGCCTGCCAGGTTCTCAGTGCCGGCGCGCCGCTCGCGTTCCTGGCTTCCGCCAAGGATCATCGGCGTCCAGGGGGTTCGCCGCCGGATGTACAGCAGCCCGGAGCCTTTCGGCCCGTACATCTTGTGCGCCGCTATGCTCAGCATGTCCACGCCGGTCGTCTCCGGCGAAATGTCGAGCACGCCGGCTGCCTGCACGGCATCGGAGTGGAAAACCACCTTCGGGTTCTTTTCTTTCGCAATGCGTACAGCCTCGGCAACCGGCTGGATGGTGCCCACTTCGTTGTTGGCGGTCATCACGCTGACAACGCTCGTCTCCGGCCCCACGGCCGCTTCCAGCGCTGCCAGGTCGACCACGCCCTCGCCATCGACCGGCAAATAGGTCGTCGTGAAGCCCTCGCGCTCCAGTTGCTCCACAACGTGCAGCACCGCATGGTGCTCCACCTGCGTCGTCACGATGTGCGTGCCGCGGCCTCGCTCCCGCTGCGCGAAGGCCGCGCCGCGGATGGCCGCGTTGTCCGACTCAGTTCCGCCGCTGGTGAACACGATTTCCCTGGGCGCCACGCCGAGCAGCTTCGCGCACAGCGAGCGCGCCTCATCGAGCACGCGGTGGGCGTCCTGCCCTTCCAGGTAAATGCTCGACGGATTGCCCCAGTGATCGCGATAGACCTCTACCATCGCGTCGATAACGCGTGCGTCGGTCGGCGTGGTCGCCGCGTGGTCAAGGTAGACTCGATCCATAGTGTTTCCAGCGTATCGCGTCTCGCCGGAGAATGAGAGCCATAGACGCCCCTTCGGGACGGCCGGTATACTCAAACGAGACGCACAAATTTGTGCTGAGCCTGCTCCACGGGATCCCAAGGAGGAACGTATATGACGACTGACTTTGAAACTATCGAGCAGCAGCTCGTGACGATCACCGACAACGCCGCGACCAAGGCAAAGGCGTTGCTCGAAGCACGCGAACTTCCCGAAGGCGCGCTCCGCGTCTTCGTTGCCGGTGGCGGCTGCTCCGGTTACCAGTACGGCATGGCGCTGGCCCGCAGCGTGGAGGACGACGACATCGTCATCGACCAGGCTGGCATCAAGATCGTCGTCGACCCCGAAAGCGCGCAGTACCTGCAGGGCGCTGAGATTGACTACGTCGACGACATCATGAAGAGCGGCTTCAGCATCTATAACCCCAACGCCGTGAAGAGCTGTGCCTGTGGCTCGAGCTTCCAGGCTTCCAGCGGCGAGGGCGAACCGCGCCCCTGCTGCTAGATCCGCACCCATCCGTGGAAAGTATTCAGCGGTGGCCTTTTGGCCACCGCTGTTCTTTTGTCCCGTTTCGGTGCGGGTACGCGACTGGAACTACAGCAGGTTCCGCAAGAGCTGCACGTGGCTGGTGAGGAACACCATCGATTCGCGTGAGGCCGCGCGGAGCCGCGCGAATTCGGCGTCGCGCACAGCCATCTCGTCAAATTTTTCCAGTTCGGCCAGGCTATCGAACTCAGCGATGATGCTCACGCCGTTGGTGGTGCCCGTGACAGCGGACCAGACGCTGGTCGTGGCGTCGATGCCACGGTCGGCCTGGTATTCAAGCGCCTGCGATACCGACATCACGAATTCGCGATGCTTCCCTGGCTGCACATCGCCCGAGAGCGTGCGCATGAAGTGACGCGGGGCCGTCGCATCCTCGCTGGAGATGAGCCCATCAGAGTGGTACGCCATGCGGTGAATCGACACCTCGGAGGCGTCGTAGACCATCTGGGAGCGCACCGCCCGGCGAATCTGTGCGAAGGTCGCGTCCTGGCTGGTCAGGTCCAGGAATTTGTCCAGCTCTTCGAGCGTGCTGAAATCGCTGGCGATGAGCACGCCGTTGGTCTGGCCCGAGACGGCGCCCCAGACCGTTGTGCGGGCGCGGATGCCGCGCTCTTCCTGGTGCCGCACCGATTCTTGCATGGCTGCAAGGAAATCTCGCGTTTTGCCACGCTCGACAATGCCGGTGACGGATCGACGGTACATGCACACTCCCTGGCCCCGGGTTAGCGATTGGCCGCGCCCCAGTCTATCAGAGCGCAAGCCCGGGGGCGGCATCGGTATACTGCGCCCCATGTCGCTCTACGTTGCATATTTTCGATTCAAACCCGGCGCCAATCCCATGCAGGGCCTCGAAGCCTTCGAACGCCGCAAGACCTTCCAGCATCCGCCGCAGGCCAGTGTCCTCGGCGAATACTGGGTGAGCGCCCCGCCCGACCAGCCGCAGGTGGTCCTGGTGTGGGAAGCGGACGACGAAGGCCCAGGCGACTATTACGAAGCCGCCTGGGGCGACATCTTCGATATCACGGTCAGCCTGGCGACGCCGCCCACCACCGAGATGCCAGACGCGCTGCCAGAAGACGTCGTGCGGCGCATGCAGGGGGACAATTGAGCGATGTGAGACTCGCCGGCGCACCACGGCGGGTGCGCCAGCGCCATTCACGAAACTAGCGGCTAGCGGCCCTTGAACTGCGGGTCGCGCTTCTCGGCGAACGCTGACAGCCCTTCCTTGAAGTCGTCGCTCTGGAACAGCGGCAGGAGCTGCAGGTAGGTGTGGTCGACCGCGACTTCGAAGGTCTCGTCCATGCCCAGACGCATCATCCGCTTGGTTGACTGCACGCTCAGCGGCGCATTGTCCGCGATCTTGTGTGCCATCTTCATGGTTTCGTTCATGAGCTCGTCGTGTGGAACCACCCGGTTCACCAGGCCCAGCTCCAGCGACCGCTGCGCATCGAGCACGTCGCCAAGGAAGGCCACTTCGGCCGCTTTCGCCCAGCCGATGAGCCGCGGCAACAGCCAGCACCCGCCGGACTCCGGCAGCACGCCGCGCTTCGCGAACACGGCGCCAAGCCGTGCGTTCTCGCTCGCGATCCGGATATCGCAGCCGAGCGCCATGTCCATGCCATAGCCGGCTGCAGCGCCGTTCAGGGCGCAGATCATGGGCTTGTCCATGCGATTGATGACAATCGGCGGCGAGTTATGCAGGTCGAAGAGACGGTAGCCGCGCTGGCCCGCGCCCATGCCTTCGCCCGACATCTGGTCCTTCAGGTCGAGCCCGGCGCAGAATCCGCGGCCCGCGCCGGTGAGCACTACCGCGCGGACTTCGGGGTCGACATTGGCCTCCTGCAGCGTGGTCGACAGCGCCGACAGCATGGGGCCGCTGATGGCGTTCATCCGGTCGGGCCGGTTCAGGGTGATGATGAGGACATTGCCGTCTCGCTCGACAAGCAGTTCTTCGGTGCCAGACACGATCGTTTCTCTCCAGTTACTGGTGGATGCGAAGTGAGTCTGTCAGCAGGCGGGGGAACCCGCAAGCGCGGCCCGGAGGCTTACCACCAGATGCTATGCAGGTATTCGCCCAGCGTGAGGCCGCTCTCATGCACCCGTTGCGCCACGTCGCGGCCCACATAGCGGATATGCCACGGTTCGTAGACGTAACCGGTGATGTGTTCTTTGCCTTCGGGGTAGCTGATGATAAAGCCGAAGCGCCAGGCGTTTTCCTCCACCCAGCGGCCTTCTTCGGTATTTCCAAAGGCCTGGCTGAGCTCGTAACCAACGCTGGCAGCGGTGACGTCCGTCGTGGTGCCGAGCTGGTGTTCGCTATGTCCCGGCCGCGCGCTAATGCGGCTGGCCTCCTCTTCGCCACGCACCGACACCCAGTACTCAAAGGTGGAGACCTGCGTGTCGTAACTGCGATAGGAGCTGCGGGCGAAGATGTAGATGCCCACGTTCGCCGCCGTGTTCACCATCTGCTGGAATTCCTCGGCGGCTTCCGCGATGAGGAGCTGCTGTCCCCCGTAGGAGTAAGGCTCTGGCAGGGCCACCAGGTGGTCCGGGACACAGTCGGCCGGCAACCGGTGCTGCTTGTCCACCGGGGCCAGGATCTCGTTGCACGGCAGCACAACAACGTCATTCGAGCCACCCGGTTGCGCCCCTTGCGTGGGGGACTCCGGAGTTGCGTCACCATTCGGCTCTCCGGTCTCGCCCGGCGTGGGCGTGTCCGGCGAACCGGGTGTAGCCGTTTCGGCGGCCGGCGTCTCGGTCGCATCAGACGGCGACGTTGGGGTACGAATCACCGGACCGTCCTCGTCACCATTTCCGCCGCAGGCAACAAGGACAACGGCAAGGGCCATGGCCAACAGCACGCGGAGCACCATGATGTCCAACACTACTTGCTCGCCGGTGATCAGCCTACTGAAGCGGTTAAGGGCCCTGATCCGCGGTTAATCCCGGCGCTGCAGCCGCGGGTCCCGCTCCACGTCATCCACGAATGCCCGCAAGAGCGCCGATGTCATCCCCGGGTGTTCGAGCGGGAAGAAGTGCGAGCCGCCGGGGATGGGCTCCTGGCGAAGGAAGACCGTTGTATTGCGCAGCTCATCAGGATTGCCCAGCGGCGAGGGCGCCCAGAGTGCCATGAACGGTTTCTGGTCGGCCTCCTTCAGCAGGCGTTCCAACTCGCCGCGCAGCCGGGCCGCGCTTTCAAGCAAATCCGCCGCAGCCGGCACCGCGAGCGTGCCCAGCGCCGCTTGCAAACGCTCATCCACAGCCACCGGGGGAGTGGCGCCAAACATCCGCCGGGTGAAGTCACGCGCGACCTGTGCGTCGCCAGTCGAGCGCAGCCGGCCGGCGACTTCCTCCAGCTCTCCGCTGGCGACGACAGTGAGCCAGGGGTCGACCATCACGACACCACACACCGCCTGCCCGTGCCGCCGGTTCATCACCAGGGCGACGAGCCCCCCGAGCCCATGGCCAACCACCACCACCGGCGGCAGCCCGAGCTCCTCCAGCACTGCCGCCACACCATCGGCAAGCCCCTCGACGCTGTGAGCGCCTGCAGAGCCGCCAGAATCGTCCACGAAGAGGTCTACCGCCACACAGCGGTAGGAACGCGACAGATCGGCAATCTGTTGCTCCCAAGTCGCCGCGTCGCAGGGCCACTCCGGAAGAAAGACGAAAGGCGGGTCGCCCTGGCCCACATCGTGGTAAACGATGCCGGGCCCGTCTCTCCTCAGGACCGCCATGGGAGCAACCTGCGGTTGCGCCGCCGACGTTTGCGCGGCGGCATGATCAGCTTCATCGCCGCGTGGAATGCTGCCATGGCCAGGCTGCCCGTGCGGCGCGCGGCCTCTTCGCCTTCCTTGCGCAGCTTGCGCCGGTCGACCGATTGCACAGCCGCACGCGAGCGCTGCCGCGCCTCGCCTGCCGTGGCACGCGCCTGCGCCAGCGCGGCGTCCACATCGACGTCAGAGGCAAGCTGGCGTGCCCGCTCGGCGCTCTGCTTGCCGACTGCAGCCAGCTCAGTAGCCAGGGCGGCGACGCGTTGCTGTGCCGCGTCGAGATCCACCGAGTCCGGCACCTGCAATTGTTGCCGTATCTGTTCGATACGAACGCGCCGCGCCTTCTCGGAGCGCTTCTTGCGCGCGCGGCGCACGGTGTACCCGATACCCACCGCCGCAATCGCAGCGCCCGCACCCAGCGCCACCAGCGTGCCGACACCCGGCCGGCTGCGCTGCATCACTTCGTTCTCGTGTACGAGCTCCTCGATCGGCGCATCCGGCTGGCTGTGATTCGCCGGGGTGAAGCGCCCCGCTTCGACATCGTCGATGAAGCGTGTTACCACCTGCGCGAAATCGTCAGGGTTATCGCCCGGGACGCTGTGGCCCGCGCCCGGCACAACGGCGAGCGCGGCCTGCGGCATTTCCGCCGCTGTGCGCTCGGCCACTTCCTGTGTAAGCACGTCGCTCTCAGCTCCGCGCACGATCAGCGCCGGCACCTGGATACTCCGGAACAACGCCCAGGTCTCATCGTTCGAAAGGTTGTCACCGACACTGAGCGCATCGCGGTCGGAGCGGAAGCGCCGGTCGAATTTCCACGTCCACTTGCCGCTCTCCGTGGGCTTCAGCCGGTGGCGCATGCGCTCGCGGATGTTATCGATCGAGCGGCGCGGGTTGAAGCGGTGAGCCATGTCGACAAATTCGTCGAACTCAAGCTCATCCGGCCCGCTGGTGAAGCGCATGATGTTATCGACGCCCTCCTTGGCCGCTTCCGGCCCGGCATCGACAAGCACCAGTCCCTTCAGCAGCCCGGGGTGGCGTGCGGCGAATGCTGCCGCGTTCAACCCGCCCATGCTGTGGCCCATGAGGAAGAAGCGCCCAAGCCCGAGGGACTCGCAGACTCCCTCCAGATCCCGGACAAATGCGTCCCGCGAATAATCGCCGTCTTCGGCCCAGTCGCTGTCCCCGTGGCCGCGCTGGTCAATAGCGACAAGCCGGTAACGATCACGAACTTTCTCGGCGAACTCATCGAACATATGGCCGGATACGCCAAATCCATGGACCATGAGGATGGCCGGCAATGACGCATCGCCCCACTCCTGGTAGTGGATCTTGAGGCCGTTCACGCGGACTTCGCGGTCGGTATAGGTTGCGGTGGTCATAGCTCTCTCCGTGGTCAACACGGCTCAATACCGCGTAGCGATCTGCACATGATGATAGCATCCCGCTCTCCGCTTATGGCGGGATGCCCCATTCGATCCATCGTTATGTCTGTTGAAGCGCGTCCAGGCCTTGCTCACGCAGCAGGCGGTTGTAGGTGCTCACCAGCTTGTCGCCCTGGAATGCGAAGCCGCCGCCAGGATTGAACGTGTGGTCGTAGGCCGCCCGCACCATCTCTTCGCCGGTGTAGCCAGACCGCTTCGCCCAGTGCCATGATTCCGCTAGGCCGCGGGCAGCCCGTTCCGCGTTCACCTCCGGTTCGAAGCGCGAATCCCCCATGCCGTGGCCATAGCCGCGGTCGTGGAGCTGGAAAAGCCCCACCGAGTGCCCGTTGTCGCCGACGGCGTTCGGATCCCCGCCACTTTCGATGAGCATCACGGCCTTCAGAAACAACGGCGGAACGTTATGCTTCGCGCCGAGCCGGTTCAGCATGCCATCCCACCTGTCCGGGTCCGCCCGGCCGGAAGACGTCGAGCGGATGGGGCTGTGCGGCTCCGCGGGCGAGGCACTTCGCGCGCTCTGCGGCGGGCGGGGAGAGGTCGAGCTCAGACTGCCATCGCGGCTCTCCGGCACGGCAAGGGTGAAGGACGCACCTCGCGTGAGCCGCGCCAGTTCGCCGGCGAC
>SLAK01000037.1 GCA_007126855.1 Dehalococcoidia bacterium
ATGGTAGGATACGAGAGAGTACTCCCCCGGGATAGGACGGTGGCGTTGCAGGTTCGCACTCCCGAGACCCGGCCGGCGGTGATCGGCATCGAGGAAGTGCTGGAGCGCGCCTCCAGCTATCTTCCGGAGGAGAGGATTGGCTTTCTCCGCGAAGCCTACGAATTTGCTCGCGAAAAGCACGACGGCCAGACGCGCCGCTCCGGCGAGCCCTACATCACCCATCCTATCGCTGTCACCTATGAGGTTGTGCAGCTCGAGCTGGACCACCATGCGGTGGCCGCGGCGCTGCTCCACGACGTCCAGGAAGACTGTGGCGTAAGCAACGCGGAGCTCGAAGAACGCTTCGGCACCGAGGTCGCGCGCCTGGTCGACGGGCTAACCAAACTGGAAAAACTGCCCATCCCCATTCCGGGCGGCGAAACGGAGCAACTCTCGGGCTCGCAGGCCCAGAACCTGCGAAAGATGTTCCTGGCCATGGCCGAGGACATCCGCGTGGTGCTGGTCAAGCTTTGCGACCGCCTCCACAACATGCGCACCCTCGCGCCGCTGCGGCCCGACAAGCAACGGCGGATTTCTCTCGAGACGATGGAGATCTATGCGCCGCTCGCCAACCGGCTTGGCGTCTGGCAGATCAAGTGGGAGCTGGAAGACCTCGCCTTCCGCTACCTGGAACCGGAGCGCTACCGCGAGATTGCCCAGCTGCTGGCATCGAAGCGCGCCGCCCGCGAGGGCTTCCTGGACGAGTGCACAGGGTCGCTGCGGGAAGCGCTCACGAACGCCGGCATCAATGCGGAGATCACCGGGCGCGCGAAGCACATCTACAGCATCTACCAGAAGATGCAGCGCTATTCCGAGCAGGGAAAGACCTTCGATCAGATCTACGACCTGCTGGCGCTGCGCATCTTTGTCGACACCGTCAGCGAGTGCTACCACGCGCTGGGCCTCGTCCATTCGCTCTGGCGGCCGATCCCGGGGCAGTTCGACGACTACATCGCGAATCCCAAGGACAGCATGTACCAGTCGCTGCACACCACCGTCGTGGCGAACGACGGCCGCCCGCTGGAGATCCAGATCCGCACCCACGAAATGCACCGCGTGGCCGAATACGGCGTGGCCGCGCACTGGCGCTACAAGGAAGGCGGCAAGCAGGGCAAAGACGAAGAGCGCATTGCCTGGCTGCGGCAGCTCCTGGACTGGCAGCGCGACCTGGTCGGCGCCGAGGAGTTCGTCGAAAGCGTGAAGACGGACATCTTCCACGACCAGGTGTTCGTCTATACGCCCAAAGGCGAAGTGCTCGACCTGCCTGCGAATGCGACATCGCTGGACTTTGCCTACCGGATCCACACGGACCTGGGCCACCAGACAGTCGGCGCGAAGGTCAACGGCCGCATCGTGCCGCTGAACCGGTCGCTGCAGAACGGCGACGTGGTCGAGATCCTGCGCAGCCGCGCCAGCAAGGGGCCGTCCCGCGACTGGCTCAATAGCGACCTGGGATTTGTCCGTACGAGCCATGCCCGCGCGAAGATCCGCCAGTGGTTCCGCCAGCGCGAACGCAGCGACAACATCGACCGCGGCCGGCAGATTCTTGACGCGGAAATGCGGCGCCTGGCCGGCAACATCGAGGGCCGGCACGACGAGATCGTCGAGCTCTTCAACGTGGCATCATGGGAAGACTTCCTGGCCCAGCTCGGCTATGGCGGTATCTCCACCAGCGCCTTCGCGCGGAAAATCTCCAAGCTGCTGCAGGAAGAGGACGAAGAGCCGGAGCTGCCCGAGCTGCCCGAGTCCCGGGAGCCGGCGCAGGGTTCGCCGGGGCTCCGCGTGCTTGGTGTTGGGAACCTGCTGACCACGATGGCCCGCTGCTGCAGCCCTGTGCCCGGCGACCAGATTGTCGGCTACGTGACGCGGGCCCGCGGCGTCACCGTGCACCGCGCCGATTGCCACAACGTCCTTGCCGAGCCGGAGCGTGAACGCCTGGTCGAAGTGGACTGGGGTACGGCGAAGAAGGTCTACCCGGTGGATATCCGCATCGAGGCCTGGGATCGCGTGGGATTGCTGCGCGATGTCAGCACCGTGGTGAGCGAAGAGCGGGTCAATATGCTCGGCGTGCGGACACTCGAGCCGAACGATGGCGCCGTCATAATCCTGGCAACGCTCGAGACAACGGGCCTCGACCAGCTTGCGCCGCTCCTGGCGAAGATCGAGATGATCCGCGGCGTGCGGCGCGTCGAGCGGAGCCCTAACGCGCGCCATTCAACCCCGCAGCGCCAGAAGCGCCCCGCCAAGTCGAGCAAGACCGGGACCCGCTAAGGCCGGAGGTTCTCACGCGGCGTGCTTCCGGTGGGCTCGCCACGTGGCCGGGCGTACCGGCGCCGCATGGCTTGCGAATGTTGGCCGGAACCGGGGCCGTCCGATTGCCGGGCGGCGCGCCTGCACCGCTTCGAGAAGCATCGCCGTTGCGACGCCGAGGACAACGCCCACCAGGAGGAGCTGGACCAGGACCGTAGCGATGAGCATCACCATGTAGCACATCCGTTCGATTGGTTGATGCGGCAACGCTAGCCGAACAGGTGTTCTCATGTCAAACATCTGTTCTGGTCTGGCGCCAATTTCGCGACATCCGTTGACGCGATCGCGCATGTTTGACGGCAGGCGGGGCCCGCGAGGATGATGCTGCCGTGCTCGCCAAAGTCTACGGTTGCGCCCTTATCGGGCTCGA
>SLAK01000212.1 GCA_007126855.1 Dehalococcoidia bacterium
CCAGGGGGCTGCCGGGCGGAAGCAGCAGCCGCAGCGCGTATTGCACTGGTTGCACGGCCGGCACCAGCCCGTGCTCCTCGACGAACTCCAACATGTCGAGGATGTCCTCCAGGCGCGTCCAGGGGGTGAAGGCCACCCAGGTCGGCCGGATCGTCAGCCCGACCCGGTCCATGGTGGACAGCACCCGCCGCATGTCGGCGGCCGTGTGCCCCTTCTCCAGCAGCTGAAGTATCTCGTCGTTCGTCGACTCGAAGGCCGAGGTCACGAACGCGCACCCGAGGTCGCGCAATTGCGGCAACACATCTTCGTGTTCGATGAGATGTTCCACCTTGATGGTGGCGTCGAAGGTGACTCCCGGATGCCGCTCGTGCAGCGCCTCCGCAATCGCCATCGAGTGCGGCCTGGCGTTCAGGAAGTCGGGATCTCCAAAGGTGATATGCCGCGCGCCCGCCGCGACCTGCTGGTCGATGTCGGAAAGCACCGTGTCTTGCTGCACCAGCCGCAGCCGCCCGCCGTACACCGGGGTGATCGGGCAGTGCGTGCAGGTGTGGGCGCAGCCGCGGCTCGCTTCCACATAGCCCGCCAGCCGGAGCTCTCCGTCGATGTTCGCCCGCGCATAGCGGTCCAGCGGCGGCAAACCAGCGCGAAGCGGCACAGGAAACTGCTGCCGGTCGAAAACCGGTTCCGCCCCGACACCGCGCTGCGCCGCCGGCGAAGCATGGCCACTGTCGGCCACACGGTCCGCCAGGGCGGTCAGCCCAATCTCGTATTCGCCGCCGATGACCGAATCCGCAGTACCAGACTCCATGAGCTGGCCGTGCAGCGGCGAGGCATAGAGCCCGTAGAACGCGATGTGTGCGGCCGGGTTAAGCGGCCGAACCCTGCGGGCGAGCGCTATCGCCAGACGCGCCGCCGTATGCATCGGAATCGAAATGGCCACCAGCTTCGCGTCGCGGAAGTGCTCCGGTTCCGCATAGTCCACCGACAGGTCGACAGTCCGTACAGCGTGGCCTGCCGCCTGCAAGGCCGCGGCGGGCGCCGCGAGCCCAAGCGGCTGGTGCCCCGACTCATAGGTCGAAACCAGGACGATCTGCGGTTGGGCTGGCGCCGCCATAGGGCTCAACCGTTACTTCTTCGCCGGCTGGTAATAGGGATTCGTGCCCGACGCATGGTCGGTCTGGTCGATGACTCGCTCGATGCCGGCCACGTTCTCGACAATCGTCGTCTCGATGCCCTGTTTCAGCGTCACGTCGGCCATGCCGCAGCCCTGGCACCCGCCACCAAGCTGGACGACAGCCGTGTCGCCTTCCACGCCGAGCAGCGAAACCATTCCGCCGTGCGACGCAATCGCCGGGTTGATGGACTGGTCGAAGATCTCCTGGATCTGCTGCTCCCGCTCGTCAAACCACAGCGGGTTCGGGTTGAAGTATTCCAGGCCGCTCTGCCCCGGTCCCTTCGGTGCGTAGTGGATTTGCAGGTCGTGGACGTAGGCTACGCTCCGCGGCTCCACGAAGATGCGAAGGCTCTCGACTTCGACCACCGTGTCGCCTTCCACCAACGACTCATCCTCGACAATGCTCAGCACGTGCTGGAACTCGCCGTTTATGCGGCCGGCGATCTGCAGGCGCAACCCGGCTACCGGGCGCGGCTGGTTCTCCACCACCTCGTTCAGCTTCGTCTTCGCGTCTTCAGTCAGGCTAATCTCGGGCGTTTCACCCGGGCGAATCGGCTCCATCGGGGCCTCCTGGGTGCGCTGGCACAATGCCGCGCAGGCTCATCCACCAGCTTAACGCATCAGGGCAGGGGTTTCAGAACCGGGCTCGAGCAAGGAACGCGGACTCAGCCCGGTACTGCGCGGCGTGCGGCTTCGGCCAGCGACTCCGCGATGCCCGGGTGCCACTGCACCGTCGCCGCCAGGTCATGCACCGGGATCTCGGCCTGTATCGCTGCCGACGCCACTGCCAGGACCTCCGCCGCGCCCGGGCCAGCGACATGCACACCAAGCACTTCGCCCAGTTCCCGCTCGGCAACGACCTTCACCGCTCCCTCGCGGGCGCCCATCGCTATTGCCTTCGCGTTGAATGAGAGGTCCGCAGCGCCCACGGCGACGTCGTAGCCCTGCTCCCGCGCCGTCGCTTCGCCCAGGCCCACCCAGCCGGCTTCCGGCAGCGTGTGCACCAGCCGGGGCACCGCCCCCAGCCGCACCATCGCCTCGCCGCCGGTGGCATTTGCCCCGGCGACCTCGCCCATATGGTTGGCGACGTTCGTCAGCATGGCCCCGCCGGTCACGTCGCCCACCGCAAAGATGTGCTCGACATTCGTCCTGCAGGCACGATCTACCGGAATGTGCCCGCCCGCGGTAACCCCGGCAGCATCGAGCCCAACGCCATCCACAAACGGCTGCCGCGGGTCAGCGGCCACGACCACTTCGGCCGGTACTTCCACGCTGCCGGCCGCGTCTTCGAGCGTCACTATCTCGCCCGACACGGACTGGACGGACGCCCCCTTCAGCAACCGCACACCCAGCGATTCCAGGCCCGATTCGACGAACGGATGCAGGTCCGCGTCGAGCCCTTGCAGTAACGAACCTCGCGACGTCGCCAGCGTCACCTCGGACCCGGCTGCTGCAAGCAACACCGCATACTCCGCGCCGAAGGGCACGTCTCCGGGCCCGTCCGCCAGGATAAGCGCTGATGCCGGCGGGCTGGTCA
>SLAK01000138.1 GCA_007126855.1 Dehalococcoidia bacterium
GGCGTCACCATCGAAGCGGTGGCCAGTGCCGCAAGAAGCCGGGCGAACACCGCATCCATGCCGCGGCCTGCGGGCGCCAGCGTCAGTCCTCGCGCCGGGTCTGCGGTGACACGCAGCACGCCGGCATTCGCGGCCTCATCGAGCGCCGGCAGTGTCCGTTCGTCCAGGCGGCCGCCATCTCTTGTGTCGAGGAAATCGCGAATAGCGGCACGCACTCGCCGCGCGTTGCGGGCATCTTCGGGGCCAGGCTCTCCGGCGGCATCGCCCTGGTCATGCGAATCCAGCCAGGCCCGCAGGGCTTCCGCTGTGGCCATGTGGTCCGTCCCGCCAGGTTCCCCCGAATTCAAGAAGGCAAGAAGGAACTCGAGGTCACGCTCGTGAATGGTCTGGTCGGCCATCGGCCTCATGATACTCCCTGGTCTTCGATCTCCACCGGTGACACCGGTAAAGACTATTGACAGGTTACCATATTACCAGTAAAGTCGGTTTACTGGTTACGAACCAGCAACTTCCGGCGAGGTGAAATCGGGATGATCCAGCCCAACCCATTTCAAGTCGAAGCCCTGCTCCGGGCGCGAGCGCACGACCTGGAGCCCGAAATACAGCGGATTCGTGCCCTCCGGTTGCTCCGGGCTGACCAACCGCGCAACGGCTGGCGGGTGCGCAGCGCCCGGTGGATCGCGCAGGCTGTCCTTCGCGTGGACCCTTGTCCTGAGGGCCAAAACTCCGGAAACGGCAGCCTTGCAGCCCCGTGACGATCTGGTGGGGGCGGAAAAGTAAAACAGGTCCCTGCTGGCGAACCGGCCGCCCTCTGCTAGTCTCACGCTGTGGACCATCGCGATGGGGTCGGTTTCGATGACGCCGAGCGGCTCTTGCTCGAGGGGACCTTCGAGGATTGCCGGTCCATCTGGTACTCGTCGAATTATGTATTCCTCGCACAAATGTGCGGCCCAACTGGCGAACCCTTTGCGACCATCTACAAGCCCGGCTCCGGCGAATCGCCCCTCTGGGATTTCCCGGGAGGCAAACTCTACCGGCGCGAAGTCGCGGCCTACCGATTGGCGCGCCTGCTCGGCTGGGATTTCGTCCCGCCGACTGTTGTGCGCGACGGACCGCGCGGCGAAGGGTCGGTCCAGGTCTTCATCAAGCACGACCCGGAGCTGCATTTCTTCGAGCAGCGCGAAATCCCGGAGCACGTCCCGCAGTTGCAGCGCATCGCGGTGTTCGACTTCCTGGCCAACAACGCCGACCGTAAGGGCGGCCATTGCCTCGTCGACGCCGAAGGCAAGATCTGGGCCATCGATCACGGCCTCTGCTTCCACCACGAATACAAGCTCCGCACGGTTATCTGGGACTGGGCCGGCGAGCCCGTGGCGAACGAATGGCTCGAGGATGTCGCGGGCGTGATGCAAGCGCTTCTCCAGGCTGACGAGCAGACCGGGCCCTTGCGTGAGTGCCTGGCCGGGCACGAGCTCGAGGCACTGGTCCGGCGCATGGAACGTATGCTCGAGCACCGCCGCTTGCCGTTGCCGGGGCCGCACCGCAGCTATCCGTGGCCCCTGGTCTGACCTGGACGGGCCTCCAGCCCACGCCGCTTGAACCGCACGTACAATGCGACGCCAAGGAGGACATCGCGAATGGATAGCGTGACGATTGGCAACGTAGAGGTGCGACCGCTGCTGGACGCGGCCGTGTTGATGGATCCCCGCATCATGTTCCCGAAATACGCGGACCAGATGCTGGCCGAATACCCGGATCTGATCATCGACGAGCGGCAGCTCATGGGACTCAACATCACCAGCTTCGTCCTGCGCTCCGCGGGCCAGACCATTCTGGTCGACACCGGCCTCGGCCCGCGCAAGCGCTCGGGCTTCCCGCCCGGCAACCTGAATAAGACCATGCAGGACTCCGGCATCGCGCCCGAGGACATCGATGTCGTTGTACACACGCATCTGCATATCGACCACGTCGGCTGGAACACCGTCGACAACGACAAGGGCGAGCCGGAGATTTTCTTCCCGCGGGCGCGCTTCGTTATCCAGCAACCGGAATGGAACTACTGGATGCAGCCGGAAAAGGTTAACGAGCCCGGCAACGAGCACCTGAAGCAGTGCGTGGAACCGCTGACCGACTCCGGACGCATCCAGTTCTTCAACGGCGAAGAAGCCTTCGACGAGAACCTGACCTTCATCGCCACGCCCGGCCACACGCCCGGCCATGTCTCCATCGGCATCTATTCCGCCGGCGAACGCGCCGTGCTCATCGGTGACGTGAGCCATCACCCGGCGCAGCTCGACCATCCGGACTGGTCGCCCAACCCGGACGTCGACCCGGTACAGTCCGCGCGTACTCGCGACGAGCTGTTCAACGCCGCGGCAGACGACGGCCGTATCTGGATCGCGGGACACTGGCCCGAGCCGGTCATTGGCCGCATTGTGCGGCTCGACGGAAAGCGGGTGTTCAGGGCACTCTAAAGCCCGGCGGGGGCAGTTCAGCGAGAGGGAACACCGTGGGGCTACTTCGTTCACTGCGCATCAGCGGCGCCGTTGTCGTGCTGGCGTTGTTCGCTGCGGGCCTCAGCCCTGGCATCCGTTCCGGCGACGCAGTCGCCGACGAAATCGAAGTTTTGGTGACGCACGCCGGCGACAACCTGGAACCCGGTGAGTCCGAGTGCCCGTCCGAAGATTCCTGCACCCTGCGGGCCGCCATCGTATTCGCGAATGCGGACGAAAGCGACGACGCGATCGTCATTCGCTTCGACCATGGCGTGTTCCCGCCCGGCGAGCCGGCGACCATTGAGGCGGCTGATGAGCCGCTGCCGCCCATCACCCGCGCGAACGTGGCGGTCGATGGAGCCGGTGCAGGCGTGATCATCGACGGCACCGCCCTTCTCGAAGAAAACCTCGCGCATGGTATCGAGGTGAGCGGCGAAAACACCGCCATCGCCGGTCTCACGGTTCGTGCCTTCAGTGGCTCGTGCATCCACGTAAACGGCGCCGACACCACGATCGGCGGCGACGCCTCGACGGGTGCTGGCAATGCGCTCGACGACTGCGCCGCGGGCATTACGGTTGCCGCAGACGGCGCGCAGGTCCAGGGCAATGCCATCGGCCTGACACCGGCCGGAGAAAACGCTGGGCCGATGCCCGTGGGCATCCATGTACAGGCTGGCGAAGCGCTCATCGGCGACGCGGCCTCGGAAGACCTGGCCAATTACGTCGGTAATGCGACCGTGGCCATTCGCGTCGGCACTGCCGGTGGAGAAGACGCGGCCACGGCGGAGATACGCGGCAATGTCATCGGCGAGTCGCTGGCGGGCGATCCCGCGCCCGTCGAGACCGGCCTGGAGATCGTCCCGCCTGGCGGCGGTGTGGTTGCTGATGGCAACCGTTTCGCCAACGCGATTAGCGCCATTGTCATCGTCGACGACCCGGGCGCTGCGCCGTCGATGCAGAACACTCTCCGCGGCAACCGCTACGAGGACCTGGAACTGATCGCGATCGACTTTGGCCCGACCGGCGACCGGATTCCCAATAGCCCAGCGTCCGATGGTCCGAACGGTCTCCAGAACCACCCAGAGTTCGAGCGCGCGGTGCAGGCGGAAATCCGCGGCGAAGTGCCCGGGCCCTGCGCGGGCTGCACCGTCGATCTCTACCTTGCGGAGCGCCGTGGCAGCGATGCCCCCGACGTACCCATCGAGCCGATACCGGAGACTTCCACGAGCACCGGCAGCGATGGCGGGTTCGTGTTCTCGAACCCGCCTGTTTCGCCCGGCGACTGGGTCATGGCCATCGTTACCGATCCCGACGGGAACACCAGCGAGTTTAGCGCGGCCGTCCGGGTCGGCTCCGGTATCGTGCAGTGCGGCAACGAAACGATGCACCCGGGCTGGAACTTCCTTGGATATTTCGGCTCCGAGGTTTCGCTGGGGAGCGTGTTCCCGCCGGGGTCCGGGCCACCGGGGCCGGTGCGGTCGATACACCAGCTTGCCCCGGGCGGGAATCCGCCGGCCTACCTGAGCTGGTTCGCTTCCACGACCCTGGCGGACACGCTCGAGTCCGTAAGCGCCGGTGAGGCGTACTGGTTCTACTCGGACGTCGAAATGGTGTTACCGGGCTCCTTCACGCTTACGCAGGCACTGCCCGTCCATCTGCACGAGGGATGGAACACCTTCGTCTACATTGGCGCGGAAGACAGCGTGGAGAACGCGCTGGACTCTATCGCGGGCAAGTACACTGCGGTGTTCCGTTATGTGAATGATGGCGATGGCGAGCGGTGGCTCCCCTATAGCCCGGACGTGCCGGCCTGGGTATGGGGCTTCCATACGATGGAGCCCTGCGCTGCCTATTTCGTCCACATGCACGAAGATGGCACCCTCACGCCACTCCAACCCTGATCGCAACCTTTAGGACAGGACGACCATGGACATCGAAATACGCCCATGCAGGGACGACGCGGAGATGAAAGGCTACGGCGACGTCGTCAGCTATGTCTTCGCCATCAACGATGTCGACGAGATCCGCCGCGAAGTAAAGATGGTCCGGCCCGAGTGGACCATGTGCGCATTCGACGGCGCCGATGTGGTCTCGAGCTTTGCCACATTTCCCTTCAACGTCCGGCTGAACGGCGCAGTGGTGAGCATGGGCGGCGTGACCGGCGTCGGCACCATGCCCGGCTACCGGCGCCGCGGGCTGCTTCGCAAGACCATGACCGCCGGGCTCGAAGCGATGGAAGAACGCGGCCAGGCCTACGCCATCCTCTGGGCAAGCATGGGCGCCATCTACCAGCGCTTCGGCTATGGGCTGGCGGCGCCCCACATCAGCTACACCTTCGACCCGAAGGACGTCGAGCTGCTGCCCGGCCCGGCTCCGCTTGGCCGGTGCTCACTCGTCCCGCTGGACGGGGCGCTGAATACCATCCGCCCCATCTACGACGCCTACGCCGGGCCGCGGAACCTGCTGATCGACCGCCCCGAGTTCCTCTGGAACCAGGGCCCGCTGCGCGTGCGGGACAAGACCAGGCCCTACGTAGCGGTGTACTGGAACGACACCGGCGAGCCGCGCGGCTATGTCGTCTATACGACCCGGGAGGAGGATGAATTCTCCCTTGGACCGAACCAGCTGCTCGAGGTGAAGGACCTTGCCTGGCTCGACCTTGACGCGTACCGCGGCCTCTGGGAATACCTCCGCAGCCACGACCTGGTGCGCGAAGTGAAGCTGCGCGGGCTTGTGGCCGAAGACGACCCGATGCAGGGCATGCTCCTCGAACCGCGCATGCTCAACAAGCACACGATCGACGCCATCTGGATGCGCATCGTCAACGTCGAGCGCGGCCTTCCGCAGCGACCATACGGCGACGCCGGTGAGCTCCGTATCGACGTGGTCGACGACCTTTTGCCCTGGAACTCCGGGCGGTGGCTCTTCGAGACCGACGGCAAGAACACGAAGGTCACCCGCACCGACCAGGAGCCGGACTTCTCTATGCCGGTGGCCACGCTTGCGACAATGGTCGCCGGGCACCGCAGTGCAAGCTTCTGCGAACGGGCCGGCAGGCTCGAAGCGGCAAGGCCCGAGGCGCTCAGGCTTGCCGACCGTATCTTCGCCACGACCTACGCTCCGTTCACGCCCAACGAATTCTGATCAGCACCATCCGCGAGGAGACAGCGATATGCCTTCGAACGAAAACCGCGGCGCCGTGATGCCCTTCGCTGCGCTCGAAACCATGCTTCCCAACGACCTGCGCGTCATCGTCATCAGCACCGGCTACCCCCACCTGGCCTCCATCCAGATTCCCGTCAAGACTGGCTCGCGCAACGAAGTCGAAGAGGGCAAGTCCGGCTTCGCCCACTTCTTCGAACACATGATGTTCCGCGGGACCGAGAAATATCCGACCGAGCGCTACCACGCCGTCACCACCCGCATGGGCGCCCGCCAGAACGCCTACACCACGGATGACTACACGAACTACCACGCGACCATCGCTGCCGAAGACCTCGAGGAGTTCCTGGAGATGGAGGCGGACCGCTTCATGCGGCTGAAGTACTCGGAAGAGGACTTCAAGACCGAGTCGCGCGCCATCCTGGGGGAATACAACAAGAGCAGCTCCGACCCGCTCATGAAGCTGCTCGAAGTCCAGCGTGACCACGCCTATACGGCCCACCCCTACAAGCACACCACCATGGGCTTCCTGCGCGACATCGAAGCCATGCCGGAGCAGTTCGACTACTCGCTCCAGTTCTTCGACCGCTGGTACCGGCCGGAATACACGACCATCATCGTCGCCGGCGACGTCGACCCGGAAGGCGTGTTGCGCATGGTCGAGCGGCACTGGGGCGACTGGCAGCGCGGCAGCTACTCGGTCGACATCCCGCAGGAACTCCCGCCCGAAGGACCATTTGCCGCGCACGTGCCCTGGCCGGCCGATACGCTCCCCTGGGTCACCATCGCCTTCCACGGTCCGGCGTTCTCCGATACCAACCCGGACTATGCCGCGCTCGACCTGTTGCTCGACCTCCAGTTCGGCCCGACATCGGAGGTCTACAAGCGCCTGGTCGAACGGGAGCAGGTGGTCGACGTGCTGATGCCCTATTTCCCGGCCCACGTCGACCCACACCTGGCCACGGTGCTCGCGCGCGTGAAAGACCCGAAGGACGCGCGCTACGTCCGCGACGTGCTGCTGGAGACCTTCGGCCAATCGGCCCGCCAGAAGCTGGACGAGCAAAAGGTGACTGACGGCAAGTCCTATTCCCGCTACAGCTTTGTCCGCGCCCTCGACAACTCCGAGTCGATCGCCGCGACGCTCGCGCAGTTTGTCCACTTCGAGCGCTCCTACGGCACGCTCAACCGGCTTTTCGACGTCCTCGACCGGCTGACGGCGGATGACCTGCTGCGGATCGGCGAGCGCTATATCGACGACTCCCGCATGGTGCAGACCACGCTCGCCAAGGAGGATATTGACCTTGGCCTGGCCGAAGCCGGCCGCCTGCCGGTGCCCGCTGCGGAGGCGGCCGCCGCCGTCCCCGAAGAGCGCGTCACTCTCCAGCCGGGCGAGTCGCCGCTGCTGCGCTTCAAGCTGCTCTTCGAAACCGGCTCGGCAGACGACCCGGAGGGCAAAGAGGGACTGGCGGAGCTGGCGGCGGCAATGATCGCCGAGGCCGGCAGCAAGCGGCGCCGCATCGACGAGATCAACGAACTGCTTTTCCCCATGGCGGCCAGTTTCGACGCCCAGGTCGACCGCGAGATGACCATCTTTACCGGTGTGACCCACCGGGACAACGCCGAACGTTTCCTCGGCATCGTTCTGGAGCAGCTCACCGAGCCCGGCCTTCGGGAGGACGACTTCCGCCGCTTGAAGGCGATGCAGCTCAACGCCCTGGTGCAGGATCTGCGTTCGAGCAACGAAGAAGAGCTGGGCAAAGAGCGGCTGCAGGAGACCGTGTTTGCGGGCACGCCCTACGGCCACCCCACGCTCGGCACCGTCGCCGGCATCGAGGCGATCACGCTCGACGACGTCCGCGAATACCAGCAGCGCTTCTTCACGCGTGGCCGCCTCCGGCTCGGCGTCGCGGGCGGTTACGAAGACGGCTTCGTCGCACGGCTGCAGGCCGAGCTGGCGAAGCTTCCCGAAGGCGACCCACTGTCCCGCCGGGATATCGCGGCCCGCCGGCCCTCGGGTCTGGACGTCGAGATCATCCAGAAGGACACGCGGGCCGTCTCCATCTCGCTGGGACACCCGCTCGACATCACCCGCGAGCACCCCGACTGGGTGGCGCTCTGGCTGGCGCGCGCGTGGCTTGGCGAGCACCGGGCCCAGAGCGGGCGGCTCTTCCAGCGCATTCGCGAAGTGCGCGGCATCAATTATGGCAACTACGCGTACATCGAAGCCTTCCCGCACGGCATGTACCAGTTCTTCCCCGACGCCAACATCGCCCGGCGCGCACAGATCTTCGAGCTCTGGTTGCGCCCCATGGTCCCGGACCAGGCCGTCTTCGGCCTCAAGATTGCGCTGCATGAACTGCGCCAGCTCATCGAGCAGGGGCTCACCGAAGCGGCCTTCGAGGAGACGCGCGAATACCTGTCGAAGAACGTCTTCGTCGTGACCAAGACCCAGGACCAGCAGCTCGGCTACGCGCTCGATAGCGCCTGGTACGGTATCCCCGAATTCGCCAGCTACGTCCGCGACGGCCTCGCCCGCCTGACGGTCGACGAGGTCAACGCGGTCATCCGGCGTCACCTGAGCGCGGACAATCTATTCGTGACCTGCATTGCCGGCGACGCCCAGGCGCTACGCGATGCCCTCCTGAGCGCGAAGCCCACAACCATCCAGTACGAGTCGCCGAAGCCAGAGGACGTGCTGGACGAAGACCGCGCCATTAGCGCCTACGACCTGAGGCTGTCCCCGGAACGCATCCGCATTACGCCGGTGGAAGAGGTCTTCGCGCGCTAACCCCGCCGCGCAGCCTGTTCGAGCTGCCGCGCCAGCTGTTCTGGCGCGGACACGGGAAGCTGGCAGGACATGTCCTCGCAGAAGCAGGCGAGCGCGCCATCGCGCGCCTCGCGGCCTTCGAAGTGCGGCAGCGGCGTGCCCGCCGCGCCCGGGGCCAGGACCAGCCAGGGCAGGTAACGCCGCGCGGCCTCCGCCTCCAGAGGCGCGCGGGCGCCAGATTCGCCAACGATCACGAGCTCCTGCCGCGGCGCGAAGCGCAGGTCGAGCACCTGCCACAGCGACCCAAAGCCGATGACCGCGTTCAGCAGATGCTCCTGGATCTGCGCAACGACGGACATGGGCAGGTCTTCCCACTCGCGGCGGTCGTAGTAGCGCCCGAGCCACCAGCCGAGCTGCGCGGCCGCGCTGTTGGTCGCCGGCGTCGCCGCATCGAAGTACGACTTCTGGTCGAACAAGAGCTTTTCGCCGCTGCGCGCCGTCTCGAAGAAGGCGCCGTGCTCGGTGTCCCGGAAATCGCGCAGGATGATCTCCAGCAGCTCGCGGGCCCACTCCAGGTGCGCGATGTCCCCGGTCAGGCGGTACAGCTCCGCCAACCCAAGTCCGTAGTACGCGTAATCTTCCAGCATGCCGTCGATGCGCGCCTGGCCGTCCTTCCAGCTATGCAGCAGCCGCGAACCATCCCACATGGCGTCGCGGACGAAGGCGGCGTTGCGCAACGCCAGCTCGCGGTAGTGATCGTCCCGGAGCACCCGTGCCGCCTCGGCAATGCCGGCAAGCATCAGCCCGTTCCACGACGTCAGCACCTTGTCGTCGAGCCCCGGCGGCACGCGCTCCTTGCGGACTTCGAACATCCGCGCGGCCAGTTCGTCCAGCTTCTGCTCCAGCGCTTCGCCGGACTGGCCAAACTCCCGTTCCATCGCGGTTTCGTCGTAGCGCCGCGTCAGCACGTTCCGGCCGGTCAGCTCGGGGTGATGCGGGTCGCGGAAGTTGCCTTCGCCGGTCACGCCGAAGGCGCGGTTGAACAGCGCCGCGTCCTCGCCGAGCACCGCCTCCACTTCGTCGGCGGTCCAGACGTAGAACTTGCCTTCGATGCCCTCGCTGTCGGCGTCCTGAGCGCTGTAGAAGCCGCCGGAGGGGTCGAGCATTTCGCGTTCAAGGTAAGCCAGTGTCTCGCGTACGACACGCTCGAAGAGCGGTTCGCCGGTGAGCTGCCATGCATGCAGGTAGGTGCGAACGAGCTGGGCGTTGTCGTAGAGCATCTTTTCGAAGTGCGGCACCACCCAGGCGGCATCGACGCTGTAGCGGGCAAAGCCCCCGCCCAGGTGATCGTAGATGCCGCCGCCGGCCATCTGGCGCAGTGTTTCGGTCACCAGGTAGAGCGCGCCCGGGTCCGGGCGGCCTTCCGCCACCAGCCGTGCGTGGTACGACAGCAGGAATTCCAGGTTCGACGGCGCCGGGAATTTCGGCGCTCCGCCGAAACCGCCCCATTCGGGGTCATAGGCCTCCCGATAGCGGTTCACCGCGGCGTCGAGCGTCGCTTCTTCGACAGCACCGTCGCCGGAAGGCCCGCGCCTCGCTCCCTGGCGCAGCTGCGCCGTGATGCTGTTCGCCGATTCGAGCACCTTCTCGCGCTCGTTGGTCCACGCGTTGTGCAGCGCTTCCAACAACCGCGGGAATCCGGGGCGGCCGTGCATGTCCTCAGGCGGGTAATAGGTGCCCGCGTAGAAGGGCTCGCCTTCCGGTGTCAGGAAGACGGTCATCGGCCAGCCGCCGGAGCCGGTCATGCCCTGCACCACCGTCATGTAGACGCCGTCGACGTCCGGGCGCTCCTCGCGGTCAACCTTCACGTTCACGAACCAGCGGTTCATCAGGTCGGCGATGGCGGGATTTTCGAAGGACTCGTGCGCCATCACGTGGCACCAGTGGCAACTGCTATAGCCGACGGACAGCAGGACGGGCTTGTCCTCGGCGCGGGCCTTTTCGAAGGCCTCGTCGCCCCA
>SLAK01000356.1 GCA_007126855.1 Dehalococcoidia bacterium
AGCGGTTCCTGGAACGGGCCCACGCCGTCGGGCTTGTATTCCATGTCGATCCGGGTGATGGGCGGGGTCTCCATCCCCGTCGTGATCCCTGTCCAGTCGGCACCCGACGAAAGCTGGTTGGCCAGGAACATGTACTCGACGCAGACGACGCGGCCATCGATCTCACAATAGATCGGCCCCAGCGGCAAGTTCGCCGGTTCCGCCCAATGCGCCCCCATATGCGGCACATGGGGGCTGATCGCCACTGCATCGGGGGCGATGTCCGACAGCAAGGGCAGATGCGACAGGCCGTCGGCCGTAGCAGGTGCGGCAAGGGCCAGACAGGCTGCGGCAAGCGTCAGGGGTTGCAGTTTCATCGGTAAATCCTCCATTCCGACGGGTGATGTACTCATGCGTTCCGGTTCATGCGGTCCGGGATCTGCGTCAGACTCGGCCCCCAAAAGACTGCACGATCCGAATTGATTTGTTAAATCGATTGATCGGATACATGATATTTACATGGCAAATCTGGCAAACTTTGATCTGAACCTGCTGCGCGTACTCGACGCGTTGCTGCGCGAGGGGTCCACGGTGGGTGCGGGACGCCGGCTCGGGCTGTCCCAGCCGGCGGTGTCGGCCGCGCTGGGGCGGCTGCGCCATGCATTGGGCGATCCGCTTTTCGTTCGCCAGGGGCAGGGGCTGGTGCCGACCGGATTTGCGGCCGGTCTCGAGGAACAGCTCAGGACGGTGCTGGAGGATATCGAAGGCGTCCTCTCCTGACCTCGGGTGTTCGACCCAGCCGAGGCGCAGCTCGATTTCCGGATCTCGGGGACGGATTTCTTCGCCACCATACTGATGCCCACATTGGCCGCGCGGCTTCAGCGCGAGGCACCGGGCGTGCGGCTGCAACTGATCGATCTGGTGCCCGACAATTACGTCGAGGCGCTCGAGCGTCGCAATGTCGACCTTGCCCTGTTGCCAGAGCGGCCCTTTCCTGCATGGACCGCGCATGAGCCGCTGTTCCATGCCGCGTTCGCCGTCATCGCCCGCCACGGGCATCCAGCGCTGACTGCGGCCGGAGTCGCGCCGGGCGATGTCGTGCCGATGGATCTGTTCTGCGCCCTCGACCATGTGCTCTGCTCGCCCGACGGGCGATTTCATGGCCTCGGCGATGCAGCGCTGACGCACGAGGGACGATCGCGCCGGGTGGCGATTTCGGTTCCGGTGTTCGAGGGCGTCCTTCAGGTGGTGGCCGCCAGCGACATGATCGCACTCTTTCCGCGCGCTCTGGCCGAGCATCGGGAGCAGAGCAGCGCGATCACGGTCTATGCAGCACCGATGAAGGTGTCGGCGCCGTTGTTGTGCATGATCTGGCACCGGCGCCACGAAGGCGAGCCCGCGCATCTGTGGCTGCGCGGCGTTGTCCGCGAGATTCTTGCGCCATTGGGCGCGCCCTGCGCTTCGTCTGAGGTCAGCTAAGCCGCGGCCCGGATTCATCGTAGCAGCCTTCAGACACACCGCCGCTGGTGCCGCTGGCAGATGCGCCGCACTCACGGCGCGCGCCCCGCGCAAGCACCTGCGCCATCGGCAAGAACATCGGCCAGACGGTCTGCCAGCGTCTCGGGTGCATGGCGAAGCGGATCGCCGATGGCCTCGGTCAGGGACACCATCAGGACATGCCCCAGCGCCGCCATGTGAAGCGCCACCGCCGTCTCGCGCTTACCGCCTCCGTCGCCAAGAGCACCAGCGATGGCCGCATACATCTCGCTGGTCACCGGATGTACCTGCTTCACAAGCTCGGCGGCCGTCTGGCGGGCAACCGCGGTCACGCCGATCTGCGGCGAGAGATACATCAGACGGAACCGTGACAGGTCCGCAAGGTGGAACCCGATGATCGCACGCACCACCGCACGCGCGGCGTCTGCCGGGCTGGACGCTTCGGTGGCAGCATCGATGGCAACGCGCGCCTCGTCACGCAGGCCGGGCAGCGAAAGTGCACTCAACAGCGCCACCTTCGACGGAAACCAATAGATTACCGCCTGTTTGGTCACTCCCAGCCGCGCCGCGACGGCATCGAAGGTGACGGCCTCCAGCCCACCAGCACCCACCAGCGCCGCAGCTGCTTCGAGAATCCGTTCGCTTGTGTCGCGACGTCTGGCAGTGGGCATCTCGAACCTGTTGTGCACTTACCTCTGGTAAGATATACCGTTTACCAAGGGTAAGCAAGTAACCATGAGGCCCCGCCATGGAACCGCTCGTCGTCTTCACCTTTGCACCTGCATGGGGGCTGCCCAGCACCGGCCCCTTCGCGCTGAAGCTGCTGGCCTGGCTCGACCATAACGGCATCGACTATCGGCAGGAGATCGAGAACCGCTCGGACCGGGGGCCAATGGGCAAGAGTCCCTTGATTGAGCAGGGCAACCTGCGCATGGGCGACAGCGACGCGATCATCCTGCACCTGGCCGCACAGCGGAGCCTGTCGGACCCGTCCCGCTGTGACACCGCCAGACAGGTGTGCAACCTCGGGCTGCGGATCACCTTCGAGGAGCGGTTCCACCAGATCCTCGAGTGGGAGCTGTTCGTGCACCCCGAGGGGCGCCGGGAGATCCGGGCGATGATCGGCGCCCAGACGCCGCCGCTGATCGGGCAACTCGTATTCGCCCAGATGACCCGCCACTTCAGCAGTCAATTGCGGGCCCGCGGCATCGGTCGGCTGGCCCCCGCGCA
>SLAK01000329.1 GCA_007126855.1 Dehalococcoidia bacterium
ACTCGTGGGAGTTCAAAGAGCCAGGCGAGGGCACCGCCAGCCGTCCCCCCGCATCCGTCATCGACATCAGCTATAGCGGCCGGCAGGTCGCCGGCACCGTCGTCCGCTGGACCTGGGACTCACAGCGCCAGCGGTACCTCCGCTTCCGCTCCGGCGCCCCCCACCTGGACGGCCAAACCGGAGCTCAGCTCGCCTTCACCAACGTGGTCGTCATGACCGTCGAGCACCGCACCGTAAGCCCCTACGGCCACGTCGTGATGGACCTCGTCGGCGAAGGCCCCGCAACCGTCTTCCTTGACGGCAAACGAATAGAAGGCACCTGGCGCAAGCCATCCCGCGAAGAGCGCACCCGCTTCTACACCGCCGCCGGCGAGGAAGTCGCCTTTAATCGTGGCCCAACCTGGATACAGGCCGTCTCCCCCGCCAGCTTCGTCGGAGTCAGCGAGTAGGCACTTGCCTGCAAGCCCGGTAAAACCGTTCCGCTCATCCCCGTTGATGCGATTCTGCGCATATGCGAACATACAGAGTAATGCAGCACAATGGCGACCTCCAGCCGGCCGAAGAACTCTTCAAGGCGCTCGCCAGCGCGCAGCGCATCGCGATCTTGCGCGAACTCGGGCGGGGACCCCGCTGCGTACATGAACTCGCTGAAGCGCTCGAAGTGCCGCAGCCGCGCGTATCGCAGCACCTGCGGATTCTCCGCGGCGCACGGCTCGTCGCAGCCACACGCCGCGCACAGGAGGTCGTGTATTCGCTGCAGGACACGCACGTCGCACACATCATCGAAGATGCCGTGCATCACAGCATCGAAAGGAAAGAACAATGACCCAGGCCCATACCGTTCACCACGACCACAACCACGCCCATGGCCCCGAGTGCGGCCATGCGGCGGTCGACCACGGCGACCACACCGACTACATGCACGAAGGCCATGCCCATCGTGGGCACAACGGCCACGTCGACGAATGCGATGGCGCCCACGGTGTCCACGAAGGCCACGACCATCAACACCACGACGAGTGCGGCCATGAGGCAGTCGAGCACGAAGGCCACAAGGACTACGTGCATGCCGGCCACCGCCACGCCGAGCACGAAGGCCATTGGGACGAGCACTAAGGCGAATCACGTTTCCGCGGCATGATGCGGGCGCAGACCGGGATTACCGATTCGCGCTTCCGCATGCTCTTTCGGACGCCGTCCCAAAGAGGATAGAGCGCGCCGCCTGTGGCTAACCTGGGCGGCGCGCTCTGTTCCAGCGAACGCTATGCAGGCTTGCGCGCGAACACCGTCACGCCGCGCGTGTCGAACTCCGCAGCGTCAGATTCGTGCAGGCTCCCTGAGAATACGTCGACCTCGTTCGACATCACGATATCCGTGAAGCCCACCATCGAGAGGAGTTGGCGCCACTCTGCATCCAGCAGAGCACCGGCGATTCACCCGCTCCAGAGGTCGATGTCGTCTTTCGCCTCCTGCGGCACCTCGATGTGGACGAGGATGTCGCCAATCTGGATGCGGCCGCCCGGCTTCAGCACGCGGTACATCTCCCGGAACACTTTTTGCTTGTCCGGGCACAGGTTCACCACGCCGTTGCTGATAATGACGTCTGCGGACTCGTCTCCAACCGGCAGCTCTTCGGCATACCCATCGCGGATTTCCACATGGCCCAGGCCCATCGACTGCGCCGCGCGCGTGGCTTTCTCGCGCATTTCCCGCGTCATGTCGACGCCGAACACCTTGCCACCCGGGCCGACCTGCTGCGCGGCGATGAGCGAATCGAGCCCCGCGCCGCAGCCGATGTCGACCACGGTCTCTCCCTCGGCCAGGTCGCCGAAGAGATACGGGTTGCCTGTCCCGGCGAAGGATTCAGCGACCTCCGATGGAATGCTGGCGAGCCGGTCCTCCGGGTAGCCGAGCATCGTCAGCAGCGGGTAGCCGGTATGGAAGTGGAAGCCGATTTCTGGGTTCGTCGCGACATCGCGATACTTTTCGGCAATCTGGCGCCGCAGCTCGTCGGTATCGACGTGTGCAACACCAATTTCAGCCTGCGTCATACATGCCCCCTTCGTTCTGTCTGTGCCCGGCCACAGCGTGCCGGGCACGGTCGGTTCTGGCACTCAGTCTAGTGCGCCCCTGCAAACAGATCACCTGCCCGATCTCCGGGCCAGCTGCGGATTGGGCATAATGCCCCCATGGCTTCAGTATCGCGCAAGCTCACCGCGTTTCTCGATGGCCCCGATTCGCCGGACATCCCCAACCCCATTCATTCGACCAAGGTGGCCCGCGACTATGGTTTTCGCGGCCCGCTGGTGGGCGGAGTTTCTGCCTGGGGCTGGTGCGCTCGCCCTTTGCTGCAGGCGCTCGGGAAGGAATGGCTGGACCACGGCTGGGCCGACGTGAACTTCCGGCGCCCCATCTATCCCGGTGATGAGGTGACGATCACGGTCGAAAGCAACGCGGACCAGCCGGTTGCGCTGCAGCTGGCGAACAGCGAGGGCGATGCCTGCATCCGGGGCACGGCCGGGCTCGGGACTGCCGGATTCGTCGCAGGTTTCGCCATGCCAGCGCGCACACAGGCAGTGCCCCCGAAAGAGCCTCGCATCCCGCTGACGATGGAATCTGCGCCCATCGGCCAGGACCTGCCACCGATGGCCCTCCGCTACGGCGAGCCCGAAGCCGCAGAATACCTGGCCGAAAAGCAGCGCGA
>SLAK01000026.1 GCA_007126855.1 Dehalococcoidia bacterium
AGGTGGGGGGCGCGAGCTCACCTCGGATGGAAGGACCAGCGCCCCGAAGCCTCGACGTACCAGACGCAGATAGTGGCGCCAGCGGGGTAGTCGACCGAGATTTCCGCTTCCGGGCCCGTGAGTGGTCCCTCCGTATTGAGCACTTCGACGTTGCCCGTGTCGCACTCCAGAGACGCGATGAACCTGTCGTGTCCACCATAGGACACCGTCCACTTGCCCTCCGAGTACGGGGGCTCGATGTTGAACGGGATGCTCTGGCCGGTCCCGAGGCCGGCGTAGCGCGGATAGCGGAGAGCGGGCTCATCTGGGTCAGCCCCGTGGTGGTAGGCGTAGGTTTCCAGGACCTCGCCATCGTGGCCGATTGCCCGGTAGCTGTCGGGATTGCCTTCGAGCAGGCGGTCGAAGAGGACATAGCCAAGATCGAAGTACGGCGACGGGATAGGTTGAGCGGCTTCTCGATAGGCGTTTCCGTCCTCGTCGACGAACTCAATGTAATCTGTCTGCGCGTTCACGACGAACCGATGCCAGATCCGGTTACCTGGATGTGGCTGGACAGACGTTAGGGTAATGGGGAAGTCTTCAGGGGTCCGGAGTGCCATTGGGCCTCCGCATCCGCGGGTCAGCGACGCACCTGATGTCTCCCGGGTCCAGACGCAGCCCTGCTCGTCGACGCCAACGAGTACTGCCCCATCTTCGAATTCCAGCCTGTGCAACTGTGGACGCGCACCTTCGTCCATGGAGCTTATGGCTACGGGCGGGCTCTGTTCATGGATGGCGTCTGTGCCGTCCTTGCGGAAGGTGAGCGTCCGGATCTCCGGGCTGGTGGCCGCGACAGCGGTGAAGACCTGTCCTGAGGGCACAGCGTGCCGAAACAGTTGGAGCTCAACCAGGGTTCCATTGGCCAGGCCAGCAATGGCCATGTCCATTTCCCCAGGCCGAATCCCGGCGAAGTACCAGTTGCTTTCCCCGTGACCGCTCCGCCAGCGGTCACCGGTGTCGGCCGTGCCGGCGCAGAGCTCGATATCGCGGCCTTCGAGCTGCCATTGAAGGCAGTCGCCGTCCACCTTTGCGGGCGCATGATTGGTGACGCCAGCGGCACCAGCGGGCCGGGGTTCGGGCCAGTCCGAAAGGTCAAGGAGCTGGGCCAAATCGTGCTCGACGAGAACGTTGTCTCCGTTCATGAACTGCAGCCTGGCCGGGGGAGAGGCGAAGGTGCCGCGGAGCTGGAATGTGCCCCCTCCATCGGCCGCGGCGACGGGGGCACCGATTGACCGATATACGTCCGAGCCGTTGGCAAATTCGAGCCGGGCACGGTGAAGGTCCGCGCCGGCGAGTCCGTCTATGTCCACCGCTGCACCATCAATTGCGACCGTGAAGCGCACCTCGTCCGGCTCCATGCTGGCGCACAGCGGGACTTCTCCATCAGGGGCCGGAGCGTCCTCGCACTGCCCGGCCACCACGGCACTGGCTTCATCGCCAGACGGTTCTGGAAGGGTGGGTTCGTCGCCACCACCGGCAGCATCGCCGCCAGTGAGCAGGATCGTACCCGCAACTACGACGCCGCCGATTCCCGCTGCGGCCGCGCCGCCGCCGGCGAGCGTTGGAAGCGAAAGGGCGCCGATGAATCCGTGGAGACGGGCGCCGATGCCACGCTGCTGTTTCCAGAGGGCGACGGCTTCTTCGCGGGAGCTGACGCCGAGCTTCGATAGCACTTCCGAGACGTGCCACTTGGCACCGGAGAGGGTGATGCCCATGTGTTCGGCGATCTGGCCGTTGGTGAGCCCTTTCGCCATGAGCCGGATGACTTCTTCCTGCTTGGGCGTGAGCGGTTCCATGGGGACAACGTAATCGCGTCGGGGGCGCGTGTCCCTAGTCTATACGGAGTATTTCACTTCGATATGACCCCTGCCGCGTCAGGGGCCGGGCCCGACTTCGGGGGGCATTTCGGCGCCGGTGACTTCGGCGATGTGTTCGATGATGAGGGGCCAGACCTCGCGGCGCTGGGGGTCCAGGAATTCGGGGTTCATGGACCAGAGGAGGATGACGGGGATGAACTGCTCGGGGGTGCCGGCTTCGTCGATCCAGCCGGCGCCGACCCAGTGGAGGGGGACGCCGTCGATGACGTAGTAGCCGGCTTTCTGGCCGTAGTCGAAGCCGGGCCAGTCGAAGTCGCCGCCGGGGAAGGTTTCGAGGCCTTCGGGGATATCGGCCAGGGTGGTCTTTTCGAGCAGGTAGGCGGTCATCTCTTCGCCCAGCAGTTCGCCGCGGACGAGCGCGGCCCAGACGCGGGCCATATCGGGTGCGGTCATGAAGGTGTAGTTCCAGGCTTCGATGCCGGCCTCCATGTGGGAGGCTCCGGAGACTCCGGCGTCTTCCACGACGGCGAGGAGGGCGCCGGGTTCGAGGAAGGTCTCCAGGGCGTTGGCGTCGGCGTCAGAGGACCAGGTGAAGACTTCGTGGAGGTGGGGTTCGACGGCTTCGAGGGCGATGTCGCCCGCTTCCACGCCGCGGAGAACGGCAATGGCGCTGAGGATCTTGGACGAGGATGCGGCGTACTGGACGTGGTCGGCGTTGGCGGTGGCCATGGCGTCGCAGCGGAGGTCGTAGAGGGCGAAGCCCCAGTCGCCGTTGTAGCCTTCCAGGGCCGCTTCGACATCGGCGGCGAGTTGCTGGCGGAGGGGTTCGCGCTCATCGCATTC
>SLAK01000388.1 GCA_007126855.1 Dehalococcoidia bacterium
AAGGTCGAGGGCAAGCCGTTTACGAGCTGCCGACAGCTCGTCGCCGATGGGCACGTCCACATGCCTCCACCACCACCGCAAGGAACATAAGCCATAAGGCATTCGTGAAGCAACCCCGAAAGGGCGGGTAATCGCGACGGTCGTCCATGTTTCCCGCGCGCCGTACGATCAGCGCCATGCCCCGGTATACCCGGCTCGCCTCACCACTGGCGCTCTTCGCCCTCGCCTTCTCCGTAGCGGTCGGGACGGTGCAGGCTCAGCCCTCGGTCCCCGCCACCTTCTATGGCACCGTCGTGGTCGATGGCGAGCCGGTCCCCGACGGCACCGAAGTGCGCGCATTTATCGGCGGCCACGATTGCACCCAGGATGGCAGCACCTACCGCCGTACCGCGGTTATCGATGGCGTCTCTCAGTATTCAATCGAGGTGGTGCACCAATCCCAGCGTGAAGGCTGCGGCGTGGAAGGCGCCGAGGTCCAGTTCATGATCGGCGACCACCCCGCTCACCAGGTCGCTTCGTGGCGCCCGGGCCCGCAGCAGCTCAATTTGCACGCCGGCACGGGTGAACCCGCCAAGCTTCCCACACCCGCGCCGGATCCAACCCCCGGGTCCGCTGAAGCCGCCGCGACTGCCACCGCGCAGGCCATCTACACGCCCATCACCGGCGAAACACCGCCCATCGACGAGGATATCGACCTGGACGAACTTCCCGGTTTCACCCAGCGCGTCGATCCGCAGTCCCCCGGCGAGCGCGACGCCCTGGCCCAGGAAACCGGCGACGACGACAGCAACAACAACGACGGCATTGCCCTGTGGCTCATTGGTGTCATCATCGCCCTCATCGTTGTCGGCATCGTCATTGGCTGGGTGGTGGCGGGCCGGCGCCACCTTTCCTGACGCTTTCCTTCCTCTCATGTGGCTTTACCATGTGGTCGTATACAGTAAGTAGGCGTCTCCCTGAGAGGGTCATTGCGGCATGATGAAAGCGCTTCGCACCGCTTCGGTCTTTACCTTTCTCGCAGGCTTCATCCTGCTGAGCGTGGGCCTGATCGCGTCCTGCGGGTCGAATGGCGACGACGACGCCAATGGCAACGGTATCGAAGAATTCGATGCCGTCACGGCGCCGACCAACACCCCGGAACCCGCCGAAACCCCAACCATCGAGCCGACCCCCACAGAAGAACCCACGCCGACGCCAACGCCCTTCGCCGGCGACGTGGCACGCCTTCAGATCCCTCGCTTCGACATCGATTCCGCCATCGAGAACATCGGCCTCCTGCCCAACAACCAGATGGACGTCCCCAAGGATCCCCACAACACCGGCTGGTACGACATCTACGACCGGCCCGGCTGGGGCGGCAACTCCATCTTCTCCGCCCATGTCGACTGGTTCCCTAACATCCGCGGCCCCTTCTACAACCTGGCGCGCATGGAAGAAGGCGACGAAGTCATCGTCCTCATGGAAGACGGCAGCGAATACGTCTACGAGGTCTTCCGCAAGCAGCGCTACCACGTGAACGAAATCCCCATGGGCGACCTCATCTGGCCCGAAGAACAGCCCGAGGACGAGGAATGGATCACCCTCATCACCTGCGGCGGAGAATTCGTGCAAACGTCCGCACAGGGCTCCGGGATGTACCTTCACCGCGACGTCGTCGTCGCCCGCAAGGTCAGCGTCGACGTCGCTGAAGCAGTCGCCGCCCCTGACTAGGGGTTGCCCCCGCCCCGTTGCGGGATTCCCCCATCCGCTCCTCGGGATATCGCCCATTCAGGCTTTTCGCACATCGGCCGTACGCTGACCCCCAGTCCGAGCGTGGGCATCGCCCCGCGCCTTGCGACCGGGAGGTCCCGCCATGCGGAAAGTCCGCATCGCATCACTTGCATCGCTGCTTGCGCTTTCCATCGCCATCCTCGCCACCTTCAACGGCCACGATCAGGCCCGCGCCTCCACAGGCCTCGTCAGCGGCTGGAACAACATCGCATATCTCGGCCCCACAGCCTCGCCCGACCAGGCGCTCGCCAGCCTTGGTAACGGCTATTCCGCCGTCTATCGTTGGAATGCCGTGGAGAAGCAATACGAGGTCTTCTCGCCGGACGCTCCCGGCTTCGCCAATTCGATCACGGAACTGCGCACCGGTGATTCCATCTGGATCCACCTCACTAGCGCCTCCGCTGAGCTCAACGTCGGCGCCCTCACCGGCAATGTAGCGGTCGCGGCCAGCACCTTCCAGCCTGCCAGCGACCTGGCAATGTACGAAAAGGGATTCAACGAACTGCGCCCCGTGAGCGATGACGAACACTCTCAGCGCTACTTCGCCCCGGTCACCCTGCCCGATGGCGTCACCATCACCAGCCTCACCGCGCACTTCGCCGGCTCCGGCATTCGAGTCCGGCTCGACTACACCCCGCTCAGCAATGGCAACGACCCCAGCCAGGTGTTCATCCTGGCAGAGGCGAACTCCACCAACGGCTCATCGCCGCAGACCGCTTCCGCCTACGCCCACACGGTCGATAACACCCAGAACGTCTACTTCCTGGTGGTCGACCTGACCAACGGCGAAGACTCCCGGCTGCGCGGCGTCTCCATCGCCTACGGCAACTGATCATGAGCAGGCACTCCCGCCCATCGCCTCACCGGCTCGCAGGCATCCTCAGCCCCCTGGCGCTCGCAGTCCTGGGCGGCTCTATGCTGCTCGC
>SLAK01000002.1 GCA_007126855.1 Dehalococcoidia bacterium
CCCTCCTCGCAGTCGGGTACGTTTTCGTGTCAGGTGCCTCGCTGGCCATCACGCCACGGGGCGGGGCGCTCGCTGGCGATCGAGCTGTGCGTGAACGCGGTGCTGCCGGTGGCCCTGGCCGCCGGGCAGTGGCCCGAGGGCCGGGTGCATGCAGCGTGGGAAGCGTTGCCCTCGCCGGGGGTCTACGGCGTGCTGCGGCCGCTCGAGGGGTGGCTGAGCGCGGGCGGGGAGCGGCCCTTCCGCGGGGCGGCGCGGCTGCAGGCCGGGCTGCTGCTGCACAGGGACTACTGCAGCCAGGGGGCCTGCGGGCGCTGCCCGTTTTCGGATTGAAGGAGCGCGGGTGCTTGCCGCCGCCACCGGCTTGGGTAGAGTGGCAGCGTGTACGAAGCGATGACGCACGTGGCGCTGACGGTGCCGGACGTGGCGGAGGCGGAGGACTACTACCGCTCGCTGTTCGCGCTGGAGGTCGCCTTCCGGGACGTCGAGATCGAGGGGCAGTGGTATGGCCTGCGGCCGGACAGCGACTGGCGCGCCGCGGACGGCTGCACGGCGCGCATGAGCGCGCTGGCCCGCGGGCCCTTCGTGCTGGCGCTGGAGGAAGGGGTCGCGGCGGATGCGGGACGGCTCAACCACATCGGGCTGCGCATGACGCTGGAGAACCTGACGCACCTGCGCATCCGCGCGCACGAGCACGGTGTGGAGGTGGAGGAGAACCGCGCGGACCTGCTGGCCTTCCGCGACCGCTACGGCGTGCGCTGGGAGATCGGGCTGGTGGCCTTCGACCGCCCGGCGAGCATGGGCGCCGGCGCGCGCACGGGCCGGTGGTGGCCGCAATGAGCCTGGCCATCCGCAGCGAACGCCCCGGCGACGAAGACGCCATCCGCGAGACGGTGCGCGCGGCCTTCGCCGCCACTGAGCAGGTCAACGGGCAGGAGGAGGCGGACGCGGTCGACGCGCTCCGGCGGCTGCCTGAGTACGACCGCGAGCTTTCCTTCGTCGCCGAGCTGGAGGGGCGCATCATCGGCCACCTGCTGTTCACGCCCTGCCGGATCGTGTCGGAGGCGGCGGAGACGCCGGCGCTGGCGCTCGCCCCCCTCTCGGTCCTGCGCGGCTACGAGCGGCACTTCGCCGGCACGCGGCTGATGCGCCACGGGCTGGCGGTTTGCCGCGAGCGGGGCCACCGCATCGTTATCGTGCTGGGCCACGCGAAGTATTACCGGCGCTTCGGCTTCCGGCCGGCGCAGGGTTTCGGCATCGAGCCGCCGTGGGCGGTGCACCCGGACTACTTCCAGGCGCTGGCCCTGCAGCCCGGGGCGCTTGCGGGCGTCAGCGGCATGGTGGAGTACCTGCCGCCGCTGGACATGCGCGAGCCTCAGAGCTCGTAGCGCGTGCCGACGCTGTTGGGGATGAAGGCCTCCGGCATGGCGGCGGCGATGGCGTGGACGGCGCGCCAGCCGGTGCAGTGGGCCGGGACGACGACCTCGGGACGCAGGGCCTGCAGCGCCGCGACGGTGTCGGGGATGATGGGCTCGAAGAGCGGGCCGCCCAGGTGGAAGCCGCCCAGCACGGCGTAGACCTCCTGGACGCCCGTGAGTTTCTGCGCATAGCGGACGATGTTGACGATGCCGGCATGGCCGCAGCCGGTGAGCACGACCAGGCCCCGGCCCCGCACGTTCATGATGGCGGCCTGGTCGTCCAGGATCATCGGGTCGGGCTGCCATTCGCCGCCGTGGAAGGCCTCGTGGCCCGGGAAGCCCTGCTCGAATCCGGTGGTGCGGTCGACTTCGCCGGTGATGAGCAGCGATGCGTCGAGCAGGAAGGAGGGCTGGCGCTCTTCGATCACCTCGAAGCCGGCGCCGAGCAGGGCCTGCTTGCTGGTGGTGGCCAGCTCCCGCGGCTCGGCGCCGGGGATGACGATGCGCCGGCGGTTCCAGAATTCGGGGTGCAGGTAGACGGGCAGGTTCGCCGTGCCCAGGGCGTCGACGATGCCGTGCATGCCGGTGGTGTGGTCCATGTGGCCGTGGCTGAGGACGATCGCTTCGACGTCCTGCAGCGAGAGTTCGAGGCGCCGGAGGTTTTCGGCGACCCCGTTCGGCGTGAGCCCGGCGTCGAAGAGGACCTGGTGCGACCGGCCTGCTTTTTCGATGTGCAGCAGGGCGGAGAAGCCGTGCTCGGCCAGCAGCGCGTCGCGGGCGGCGCCCGATTCGAGGAAGCGCGCCGGCAGGGGCGGGACGTTGGGGCCGGGGCCGCCGCGCCTGGCAGGACCCTGGTCCCGGAGCAGCATGTCGCTGCTGTTGTCCATGACGGTGGTGATGGAGACGGCCTCGACGGGTTCAAGCGGGATGCGCATGGCTGGCTTGCTCCTGGGTACAGCGCTGCAGGTGGGCGGCACGTGTTTGTGCTAAGGGTCGCTGATCGGCGTGCCGGGGCAAAGCCCAGGGGGTGGCGAGCGACCGCACGGGGCTACAATCGCGGAAAACCTCACGTGAATGCCCTGCGCGGTGGGCCCGCGCGCAGCGGGGAGTTCCATGGAAATCTACATCCCGATCCTGATCATCCTGCTCTTGCTCTCAGCCTTCTTCTCGAGCGCGGAGACAGCCTTTCTTTCGATCCAGCGCGTGCAGCTCGAGCACGAAGTCCGCGAGAAGGTGCCGGGGGCGACGCGCGTTGCGCACTTGCTCTCGGCGCC
>SLAK01000105.1 GCA_007126855.1 Dehalococcoidia bacterium
CACTGGAGGCGCTGAACCCGGCCGGGGAAGTCTGCGCGACGGGAGCCGCCTCACGGCTTTCAGACGACGCTGTGGCGCCATCAGCGATGATGTTCTCCACCGCGGAGCTCCCGGCTGAGCGGGAACCAGTTTCGGAAGATGCACTACGAAGGCGGGAGGTGCTTGGCACGCTGCACTCCACCGCGACGCGCGAGTCCATGGACGAGTTCCTGCGCGAGACCCGGGATGAAGACCCGCGCTGGCAGGGCGCGAACGCGCCAGTGCATCCGGGCTACCTGATCCGGTGGGCGAACACCATCCTGGCGAGCAACGTGAAACTGAATCCCTGGATCCATGTGTCGAGCGATGTCGCGCTTTACGACGCGCTGCGGGTGGGCGAAGCCTTCGAGACGCGCGGGCGGGTAACGGAGCTGTTCGAACGCAAGGGCCACCGCTTCGTGCGGCTCGATGTCGCCATGTCCGCCGGCGATGGGCGCATGGTGATGCGCGTCGACCACACGGCGATCTACGACATCCGCAAAGTCGAGGGCGCCTGACGCGCGCCTGTTGACGCAGGGACGGTTCCGGCCAAAGATTTGGGCATGGCGCTCTACGAATATCACTGTCAGCACTGCGGCGCGCGTTTCGAGAAGCGCATGTCGATGAAGGACGTTGTCCAGAAGGCCCCGTGCCCGTCCTGCAAGAAGCAGGCACAGAAGGTCATCGGCCAGTTCGCCGTTGTTGGCAGGGCTGAGGCCGGTGTCGAAGACGGCCCCGCTCCGTGGGATGACGAAGGCGGGATGGACGGAGACGACGACCTGGGCATGGGCGGACATTCACACGACTTCGATCATGGGCACAGCCACGGCCCCGGCGGCCATACCCACGGCCCGGGTGGCCACACGCACTGAGCTGCCGAAGCCAGCTTCACCGGGGGGCAGCAGTCTGACCATGGCCGTATCGCTTCAGCCGGAGATGCCCCGCTGGCAACCCGGAGATGTGGTCGCGTTGCGCTACATCACTCGCACCGGGGGCGTGGGCATGTCGTGGCCCTTCCGGGTTGTCCAGGACAGCGACGAGCTGGTTGCCCTGTTTGTCCCGCGGGGAGCCAGCCACATGCGCTGGGGTATGCAGGGCGGCCGGCGCCGGCTGGTGCCGACGCCCTGGCGCCGCGATGTGCTCCGCCTGATGCGGCCCGGCGAACCCTATTCCATCTGGCTCTTCTGGGATGGCGAACCCGAGCGCACCTTCCTGGCCTACTACATCAACATGGAGGAGCCGTTTCGCCGTTCCCCGATCGGCTTCGACACGAACGACCACATGCTCGATGTGGTGGTCTCGCCCCAGCTCGAATGGCGCTGGAAAGACTTTGAGGAATTCGAGGAACGCGTTCGAAGCGGCGTGTATTCCGAGGCCTTTGGGCGCGAAGTACGCGAGCACGCACGGCGCGTGATCGACATGGTCGAATGCCGGGCGTCGCCCTTCTGCGATGGCTGGGAAGACTGGGCGCCCCATCCGGGATGGGAGATCCCGGAGCTGCCCGACGGCTGGGACCGTGTTTCCCCCGTCGTCTGGGAGCGCAGCGAGTGGGCCTATCTCGACAAGCGGATGTAACCCGTCGGGCCGGGACATTCCGGATACAGAAAAGCGGGCTCCATCTGGAGCCCGCTTCGTTTTGTGGCGCAGACGCCCGGGGTTAGATTTCCAGCATCTCTGCGACGCGCTCGCGATGGTAATCGCCGTCGCCCCAGAAGAGTTCCGCGCGCTTCTGGCGGCGGAAGTAGAGCTGGATGATGTAGTCCTTGGTGAAGCCGATGCCACCGTGGATCTGCTGGCCGTGGGCCACCACGCGGCGGCTGGCGTCGCTGCACCAGGCCTTGGCCATGGCGGTGTCCATGGCCTGGGAGTCCTCGTTCTCGCTGGTCGCCCAGGCAGCCTTGTACATGATGAAGCGCATTCCATCGACGTCGGTGACCATGTCGGCGGCCTTGTGCTGGATGGCCTGGAACGAGCCGATCGGGCGGCCGAACTGGACGCGCTCCTTGGCGTAGTTCACCGAGATCTCGAAGTCGCGCTGGGCCAGGCCGACCAGGTAGGCGCATTCGAGGCAGGTCGCCATGTTGCGCAGCCGCGAAGCGGTCGCATCGTCCATGTCCACCACGTCGTCAGCGGCAACCTTCACGTCCTTGAAGACGACTTCGGCCTGCTTGTCGCTGGCGATGGTCTTGAGCACGGTGACGTCGATGCCGGACTGGTCGCGCGGCACGATGAAGGTGCTGAGCTTGCCGTCGGGCTTCCAGGCGAGCACCTGGAGGTAGTCGGCGATGTGGGCGTCGGGCACGAACAGCTTCGTGCCGTTGAGCACGAAGTCGTTGCCGTCGGCGGTCGCCTTCATCTCGACGCCGTCGCGGTCCCAGCGGCCGCTGGGCTCGGTGATGGCATAGGTGTGGATGGCGGAACCGTCGGCGATGCCGGGGAGGTACTTCTGCTTCTGGGCATCGGTGCCGGCGAGCAGGAGGGTGGCGGTTGAAGCCGCGTTGGGGATAAACGGCCCGGGAACGAGCGCCCGGCCGAACTCTTCCACCAGCACGCAGAGGTCGAGGAAGCTAAAGCCTGCCCCGCCGTAATCCTCGGGGATCATCAGCCCCTGCCAGCCGAGCTCGGCCGTCTTCTTCCAGAGTTCGGGGCTATAGCCCTTCTCGTCCTCTTC
>SLAK01000387.1 GCA_007126855.1 Dehalococcoidia bacterium
AGCGGCCTGCGCGGCTGGCCACGATGGCGAGCGCAGCGCCGCGGTCCGCGGGGTGAAACGCCCGGATTACCCACGACTACGTACCATTCACGAGCAGGGAGACCTGCGGCAGAGGAGTACCGAATTGTTGGACGAACATAGGATGGCCCCATCGCCAGCCCGGCAAAAGCAGGACGCGGATTACGTCTTTTACGAACTCACCCGCAGCATCTGCCCCGAATGCCGGCGGGTTATCGATGCGCACATCCTGCTGCGGGACAACAAGGTATACATGCGCAAGCGGTGCCCGGACCACGGCCCCTTCGAGGCGCTGGTTTACGGGGATGCCCAGGCCTACACCAGCTCAACCCGATTCAACAAGCCCGGCACCATGCCGCTCGCGTATTCGACCGAGGTGGTGGACGGCTGCCCCTATGACTGCGGCCTGTGCCCCGACCACCAGCAGCACGCCTGCGTCGGCATCATCGAAGTCAACAGCGCCTGCAATATGGAGTGCCCCCTGTGCTTCGCGAACGCGGGCTCCGGCTTCAACCTGGCCCTCGAAGATGTCGAGGAGATGCTGGACAGCTTCGTCGAGACTGAGGGCAACCCCGAATTCGTCCAGTTTTCCGGTGGCGAGCCGACCATCCACGCCGAACTGCCTGCGATGCTCCGGGCTGCGAAAGCGCGCGGCATTCCGCACGTGATGATCAACACCAATGGGCGGCGCATTGCCGACGACGATGACTTCCTTGCCGAGATCGCCGACATCCGCCCGAGCATGTATTTCCAGTTCGACGGCTTTGAAGACGCCACCTACCTCGCCATACGGGGCGAAACGGGCTTGCTGGACGAAAAGCTGAGAGCACTCGACCGGCTGGCTTCCATCGACTGCGACGTCGTGCTTGTGCCGGCCATCGAACGTGGCGTGAACCTGCACGAAGTCGGCCGGATAGTGGAATTCGGCATCGAACACCCGGCCGTGCGAGGGGTGAACTTCCAGCCGGCTTTCCATGCAGGCCGCCATGACTCGCACGATCCGCTGGAGCGGGTCACTATCCCGGACATCCTGAGCGCGCTGGAAGAGCAAAGCTCCGGCACCTTCCTGGTGAGCGACTTCATCCCGGTGCCCTGTTGTTTTCCGACCTGCAATTCGGTCACCTATGCCTACCTCGACGATGATGGCGAAGTCCTTCCCCTGCCGCGGATCCTGGAAGTCGACGACTATCTCGACTACATCACCAACCGCATCATCCCGGACATGGGAGCGGAGGTACGGGAGGCGCTCGAAGGGCTCTGGTCTTCAGCATCCCTGCCGGGGTCGGACAAGGCTTCGCGCGATTTCGCGCTGTCCTGCGCCGCCTGCGATCTGCCGACGCTCGACGTCGGTGAGCTTTCGAAGCGCGTCTTCATGGTGATGCTGCAGGACTTCATGGACCCGTGGACCTTCAACCAGAAGAACCTGATGAAGTGCTGCAAGGAGTTCCTCCTGCCGGGCGGCAAACAGATCCCCTTCTGCGCGTACAACACCCTGGGCTACCGGGAACAGGCCCGTGTCCAGCTCGCCGCGCGGGAACGGGAGCGCGCACAGGCACGCCGCGAAGGCGCCGAATTCCACCCCCGGCCCATCACCTTCCACTTCGACACGGGCGCGCAGGCTTCGCCAAACGGGCACGCAGGGAGGCCGCATGACCGGGGCTGATGTGCAGGCGGCTGAAGCACGGCGTTGCTGCGTCGCCGCGTACGAAAGTGAGTGGGCGCGCTTGCTGCTGGGCGATGCGCTGCATCCCGGCGGGCTGGCGCTCACGCTTCGTGCCGGAGCCTGGCTCAGCCTTGGCCCGGACACAAGACTGCTGGATGTGGCCAGCGGGCGCGGCGCCTCGGCAATTGCCCTGGCGCGAGAGTACGGCTGCAGCGTCCATGGCATCGACCTGAGCGAAGAAAGCGTGGCCGCCGCGAAGCAGGCCGCCGAGGACGCCGGGTTGAGCGGCCTGGTCTCGTTCGCCGTTGGGGACGCGGAGAAGCTGGAAGCCGGCGACGGGGAGTTCGATGCCGTGCTTTGCGAATGCGCGTTTTGCACATTCCCGGGGAAGGCCGAAGCAGCGTCGGAATTTGCGCGCGTGCTGAAGCCAGGGGGACGGATCGCGCTCAGCGACATCACCCGCGATGGCGAGCTCCCGCCGGAACTGGACACCCTGCTTGGGTGGGTCGCATGCCTGGCAGACGCGCGCCCGCTCGACGAGTACGTCTCGTTCCTGGGCAGCGCCGGTTTCCATGGCTTCGTGCAGGAGCGCCACGACCAGGCCCTCACCAAGTTCGTGTCGGGGGTGAAGCTCAAGCTGCTGGGCCTGGAGGTATTGGCCCGCGTCGGGAAGGCGCCGGTGCCGCTCGATGAAGTGGTCCAGGGCAAGCAGCTCGCGAAGTCGGCAGCGGCGTGCATCCGCCACGGCCAGCTTGGCTATGCGCTGATTGGCGCAACAGCGCCCGATGGGTCCGGGCCGTGTACGACCTGATCGTTATCGGGGGTGGCACGGGCGGCCTGACCGCAGCGCGGCTCGTGGCGCAGGCGGGCAAGCGCGTGGCCTTGATCGAGCGCGGGCGCCCGGGCGGGGACTGCCTGTGGACCGGCTGCGTGCCGACCAAGTCGCTCATCCACGCGGCGAAGGTATATCACGAGTCGCGGAATTCGCAGCGC
>SLAK01000091.1 GCA_007126855.1 Dehalococcoidia bacterium
CATAGCTGACTACGAGGTATGACGGCGACCCATTTGCCCAGACTACCTCCACGGCGACGCCCTGGCTGTCGTCGCACTGGATCGCAGTCAGGCTCCATCCCTGGGGCACGGCTTCGGTAATGACGTGATCTTCACTGTCGAGGAAGACAAAGCTCATGGACTCACCATCGCCAAGGCTGAAGGGAGTATCCACGCCTTCATGATGGTGATTGAACGAAAAGAGTTGCCCGGTGGTCGACGTTGTTTCCTTGACAATGGTCAGACAGCGTTCGCTACCGGACTCGCATCCCGGTTGCTGAGCTTGAACTGTTGGCGTTGACGCGTGCGTGCCAATGAACGCG
The DNA here is from genome assembly GCA_007126855.1 of Dehalococcoidia bacterium. Classification (GTDB taxonomy): domain Bacteria; phylum Chloroflexota; class Dehalococcoidia; order Tepidiformales; family Tepidiformaceae; genus SLAK01. The sequence goes on from SLAK01000091.1 coordinate 342, forward strand.
ACGGCGAGGAGCACTATGCCAAGCACTGCCACGCGAGAGCCAGCGGCGCCGAGGATGTTCACGATACCTCCTTCCGGGTGCCATACGATTTGCGCTTATAGCGCGGGCAATCCGGCTGAACTCGCGAATCATAGAGTTGTTCATACAGATGGTCAATATGACTGTACTGTTCATAACTATGATGTGAGCAATGCCCCGGGTTCCGGGGCCATGCCCAGGAGTGGGTACGGGCAGCTCACGCACGGTTCAACTGGTTGGAGAGAACGGAACTATTCGCACGACGCGAGCAGGGCATCGCGTATGGCGGCCGGAAGCTGCGTGGGGCGGCCGATGTCGTCGAGCCAGACCTGCGCGGACGTTCCTTCGGCCACGGCGGCGCCATCATGTTCGCGCACCATGTCGTAGGCGAAGACGAAGCTGCGATTGCGGACTTCGGCGGTGGTCACTCGGACGATGACCGTGTCGCCATACACCAGCGGCGCGAGGTAGCGGCAGCGCGTCTCGGCGATGGCGAAGGGGCGGGCGGGCCGGTCGAAGGGCCCGGCGGAGCCCAGGACGCCCAGCACCCGCATGTGGTGGAGCCGGGCCTGTTCGAAGTATTCGAAGAAGCGGGCATTGTTGACGACGCGGTCGCCGTCGACATCGGTGGACCGGACGGTTATCTGGAATTCGGTGGGGCCAGCCATACGCATCGCAAACCGCCATGATGTGCGCCTCCGGCCGGGTGACGCCACGGGCATTCTACCGGCACGCCGCAAGAACGTACGGTTTCGCTGGTTTGGCCACCCTATACTTCCCTGGTGCGTGACGGACGCACCGGCCAGCTCATGCTCGGTCCCGGACAGGCCGCTACGCGCACATCCACTACACCTGGAGGTGTGGCCATGGCGGCACACAAGGGGATTGTCCGTTGGGGGCTGGCGGTGGCGGCTGCCGGCGTGCTGGTGCTTGCCGGCGCAGCGGCGGCTTTAGCACAGTCGAGGTCCGGAGGCCCTCCGGACTCAGCGCAAGACTATTCCATCCGCCTCGTGATCGAGGGCCGGACCTATGATGGCTTCGTGGGGGTTTCGGGGCTCAGCTCGGAGACCGAGGTTATCGAGCATCGCGACGGCGCCGATCCGGATCTGGTGCACAAGATCCCCGGCAACACAGCCTATGGCGACATCACGCTCACGCGCGGGCTCACCGGGTCGGATGAGCTATGGGCGTGGCGGCAGGGCATCGTCGAGGGCGACCTCGAACGGCGCGATGGTTCGATCATCATCCTCGACCGCCAGGGCAGCGAGGTGGCGCGGTACAACTTCTTCGACGGTTGGCCATCGAAGTGGGAGGGACCATCGCTGGATACTGGCGACAGCGGCGCCGTGGTGGAGTCCATCACCATCACGGTGGCGCGCTGGGAGAAGGAATAAGTCGCGCTGCGAGAATCACCCCGCGGCGTGGTGGCCGGCGGGCGGCCGGATGGCGTAGATACGCGTGGGCGTCACTTCGACCGTAACGACGCCACCGGGGGCAAGGCCCTGTTCCTCGACGACCTCGGCGGAGCGGGCGGTGGGGTCACGCTCAACGACACGGGCATTCCCATAGACGATGACCGCGCGGTAGGGGCCATCCCAGGAGGTGATGGAGCAGCGCGGGTTCGCGCGGTGGTCGGCCAGGCGCTGCGAGTTCGCAAAGGTGGGGATGAAGAAGCGGCCATCGACCAGCTTCGGGTCGAGCGGCGCGGTGTGAACCGCGCCTTTCGCTGAAACGGTGGAGATGGCGGCCATGCGGCCTTCGCCCCAGAAGTCGACGAACTCCTCGGCTGACATCGCCCAGCCGCCGCCAACGAAGTTCCGGGCGATGGCCGGGCCGGCGGTAGCCACGCTGGCATCGATCAGTTCCTGGAGCCGGCGCAGCGTTGCGGACGATTCGTGCATCACTTCGCCCTTCCGTTCTGCTATCGATCTGCGATAGCGTGGAAGATGCTACGCCACCGGTGCGGGGGAATGGAGAGGGGCAACCGCGTAACAAGACAGGACGCCGGCCTTTTGCCTTCGAATCGATGATGGTAGGAACGTAGCGACATCATGTGTCGCAGCCTGGCCGCGCAGCGGCGATTCCAGGAATGGCTCGGCACCCAGAGGATACTGACGTTTGACCGACCCCAGCGATAGCAAGACCGTGCTCGTGGTCGACGACGATGACTCGGTCTTGCGCGTTACCATGCGCGCACTGCAGAGTTTCGGATTCACAACCATCGGCGCCAAAGACGGTTTCGAGGCCGTGAGCACCTTCCGCGAACAGCACCAGGCCCTTGATTGCGTGATCCTGGATATGAGCATGCCGGG
>SLAK01000295.1 GCA_007126855.1 Dehalococcoidia bacterium
CCAGACGGGCCGGGCGAAGTTGCGGAGGAAGCGGACCATGTCGAGACCCACATCCGTATCACTCACCCCGCCGCCGGAGAGGATGAACCTGGACGTGTGATCCTGCCGGAAGGCGACGCCCTCGGCCCATACGGCAGTGCGCGATACCGGCGCGACGGGCGTGGTGGCAACCACCGTGTTGCGAATGGGCCGCTGCGGAAGGCGGATGCCGAGCGGCCAGAGCAACCGGGTCGACCACGCGCCCGCGGCCACCACCACAACTGACGTGCTGATCTCGCCGCGATCCGTGCGGACGCCGGTGACGCGGCCCCGGTCGACCGCAATGGCTTCGACGGCGCAGCGCTCGGTGATTTCAGCACCATGGGTCTGTGCAGATTCAGCGATTGCACCGGTGGCGCGGTGGGGGTCAGCCTGGCCATCAGTGGGCGAGTAAATGCCGCCGACAAAGCCACCGGCGATGCCCGGTAGGTGCTCGATGACTTCGCCGCGGTCGAGCAGTTCCGTCTCGAGTCCCAGTTCCTTCGCGCGGCGCCGCCAGCGCTCGAATAGCGCCATTTCGTCGTGGCTGTAGGCCAGGTCGATGTTCCCGGAGCGCATCCAGCCGATGTCGGCGCCAATGTCGTCGGACAGGCTCTCCCAGATTTTGCGCGAGGCGATGCCGAGCGGCAGTTCGCGGAGGTTGCGGCCGTTCTGCCGCACCCAGCCCCAGTTCCGGCTGGACTGCTCGCCGGCTATGCGGCCCTTCTCAAGCAGCACCACGGAGCGGCCGCGCTTCGCCAGCTCGAGCGCCGCACTGCAGCCAACTATCCCGCCGCCAATGATGACCACATCGGCTTCACGCGGGAGGGGCTCGACCGGTGAGAGGTGGGTCATGCGGTCACCTTCATCGGGTCTGCATTGTACGCGCTTCGCTCATGCGCCAGCCTTCGACACAGCGGCAGCCACGCGGACCAACGACGGCAGCGTGGGTGGTGAATGGCGGGAGGTCAAGCCGGTCGCCCGCTTTCAACTCGATACGCCTTCCTCCAGGATCGACAATAAAGGTGATCGACCCGGCGAGGCAGAACAGCACCTTGTGGTAGCTATGGTCGTGGGCGCCATAACGGTCGCCGGGGGCATTACCCCACCAGTGGGGGTCGAGGCCTTCTGCCGCGAGGGCCTCGTTGAGTTCGCGCTCCGTAGGCGGCTGATCGTGCGGCCAGAGGGTGTGCGTGGGTTCAGGCATCGTTCGGTTCATCGTCGAAGGTGTATCCAGCAATTCCCAACGCCAGGCAATTCGCTGCCATCGCTCGATCTATGGTCCAGAGCTCCGCCCCAATTCGCCGGGCAAGCGCAAGGTAGAACGCATCGTATGCATTACGCTGACCGAGTTCTCGGGCAATCTCGATCGCGTCGTGAACGAGGTCTGCGCCCGGATACGTGCGCAATGGCGCGGACCACAACGTAGCAAGAGGAGAATCGAGACCTACAACCGACAGTCGTCCCGTCGCCAGGGCCTTGGCCAAACCACTCGCGAATTCGAATTGCAGAAGGAGTGGCGCGTAAACAGGCGTTTGTTCCGTTTGCCATTGACTCAAACGCCGACGAACAGTTTCCGCGCCGTCCTCGCCAAGCGCTGCAGCATGCAACGCACTTGTGTCGAGCACGATGGCCACTACGGTCGCGCGTCCCGTTCTTCCCGAAGCTCGCTCAGGAACTGTTTGAATTCGCCGGGAGCCCAAGGTTTAACGTGCCTCCTCAATTCCTCAGCGGCCTCAAGGAACCGATGCCAACTCGCATCGGGCGCCGGCATCTGAACGCCCGAAAGCTGGGCCATCAGCGCGTCGTGCGCCATCGTGGACAGGTCGGCCTTGTACCGTGCAGCCTCGTCTTCCAGCCGCCGGTACTCGTCTTCTTCGAGCTCGATGGTTATGCTGCGGCGTGCCATTGCCTCATGATAGCGCATGAGCGGGAGGCTCCCGGATTTCACGGGGCGCCCGCGTGCCGCGGTAGCATCGGGCCGCCGCGACACACTATAGCCACATTTCGGAGTACTCTGCGCGGATATGGATAGTCTCAAGGGAAAGAACGCTCTCGTCTTCGGCGTTGCAAACGACCACTCGATCGCCTGGGGCATTTCGCAGGCCCTCCACCGCGAAGGGGCTACACTCGGCTTCAGCTATGCGATGGATTCGCTCGAGCGGCGCGTACGTCCCCTGGCCGAGAGCCTTGGCTCCGACTTCATCGAGAAGTGCGACGTCGCCGATGATGCGCAAATCGAGGAGACCTTCGCGAAGGCGAAGGAGCGCTTCGGGACCATCGACATCCTTGTACACGCCGTCGCCTTCGCCAACCGCGAGGACCTGGCCGGCCGCTTTGTGGATACCAGCCGCGACGGTTTTCTGCTGGCACACAACATCTCTGTGTTTTCGCTTATCGCGCTGGCCCGGGGCGCGATGCCGCTCATGCCGGAGGGCGGCAGCATTCTCACGCTGACCTACTACGGCGCCGAGAAGGTGGTCCCCAAGTACAACGTGATGGGCGTGGCAAAGGCGTCGCTGGAAGCCACCGTGCGCTACCTGGCCAACGACCTGGGCGCGGAAGGCATCCGCGTGAACGCGATCAGCGCGGGACCGATCCGAACCCTCGCCGCGAGCGGCATCAGCGGCTTCCGCGACTACCAGCG
>SLAK01000137.1 GCA_007126855.1 Dehalococcoidia bacterium
CGGGCCCGCCGCCTGCTCGAAGGCCTCGAACCGTGCGCCGAACACGGCTGGGTCAGCGTCCACGAGGGTGAAAAACATATCGTTCTCAACGACACGGCAGCCGGCCGGCAGGCGGGCGCCTACGCCGCGGAGCTGGGACGGCGTCTTGGCGACATTGATCTCGAGGTCATGGGCCTTGCAACCGAAGGGTTGGCGTTGGTAACCGAGGGCAACGTCGACGAAGGTATGGCGCGCCTCGATGAAGCAGCCGCCGCAGCCTTCGGAGGCGAGCTCAAGCAGATCTGGGCCAGCGCCTGGTGCGGCTGCTACATGATGTATGCCTGCGAGCGGGTCCGAGACTACGGTCGCGCGGCCGAATGGTGCCGGAAGATCGAAGAGTGGTCGATCAGCGTGGGCAGCATCTTCGTCAACCGCGTCTGCCGGGCGCACTACGCGGGAGTCCTCATCTGGAGCGGCGCCTGGTCAAAGGCCGAAGAGATGCTCGTCGATTCAGAACGGCGGCTAGCCGTCGTGCGCCCGCCGATTGCCGGAGAGGCATCGGTACGGCTGGGCGAGCTGCGGTGGCGCCAGGGCCGCCTCGATGAGGCAGAGGACATATTAGAAGGGGTCTCGGACCATCCCCTGGCGTTGATCGGAATCGGAGAGATCTGCCTTGAGCGCGACGATGCAGCCGGCGCGCGCGACCGCGCCCGGCAGTACCTGCGCGATCTGCCGTCGGAAATCGTGACCCTGCGGGCCCGGGGCCTCGAATTGCTTGCGCGTGCCTGCGCGGCGCTCGCGGAACACGACGATGCAGTGGCAGCCCGGGACGAACTCCAGGGGATGGCGCAGCGCATCGCGACCGAGCCGCTGCTGGCCTCGGCGGCGCTTGCAGCCGGGGTTGTCGCCGCAGCGCGCGGCGACTTCGACCATGCTCAGACCGAGTTGGAGGACGCGACTCGCCTCTACCACCGCAGCGGCGCGCCCTTCGAGGCGGCCCGGGCACGCATTGAACTCGCCCGCGTGTTCGCCGCGATGGGCCGCCAGCGCGATGCCCTGCGTGAACTGCAGGCGGCTGCGACGTCGCTGCAACGCGTCGGCGCCGTGCGCGAAGCCGCACGTGCGCAACGCCTTGCCCGGGATATCAAGGGAGAGCACTCTGCCAACGGCTCGCCACTCACCCGGCGCGAACGTGAAGTGCTCCAGCTCGTCGCGGCAGGCAAGAGCGACCGGGCCATCGCCGAAGCGCTCGTCCTGAGCGAGCACACAGTCCACCGCCATGTCGCCAACATCCTGGCCAAGCTCGATTGTTCCTCGCGCTCCGCGGCCGTCGCGGAGGCGGTGCGCCAGGCCCTCATATAGCCAGTTCCGCATGGCCCATTCCGGCCATAGCCATAGCCTCTGAAAAATGGCACAGACGCGCGACGCGGGATCCCACCCTCGCGCGCCATGCTTCCTGCCATCAAGGACGGCAGGAGGAACTCCATGGCACAGGCAACTCGATCTCCGCAGCCCGCGGGCGCGTCCCCGGCCGAGGGACACGTCAGCGTGGCACACCCCGGCGACCGCTCGCAGGCCATCGCCACGGTTGTCGCCGCATTCGTCAACGACCCGGTGGTCCGCTGGGTCTACCCGGAGCCCGGCCGGTATCTGACCGGTTTCGCCGACTTTGTTGACGTGGTCGCGGGCCCGGCATTCGACCACGGGACGGCCTTTCACATTGAGGGTTTTAGCGGCGCGGCGTTCTGGTTGCCGCCCGGAGAACACTACGACGAGGAAGCCGCGATGCTCTGCATCGAGCGCACCGTGGCCGAGCACCACCAGCCGGACGTCTTCGCATTCCTCGAGGCGCTGGAGCGCCACTTCCCCCGTGAACCTGTGTGGTACCTGCCGTTCATCGGCGTAGACCCGTCGCACCAGGGGCGTGGCCTGGGCTCAAGCCTGCTCACACACGCGCTGGCCGAATGCGATGCCCGGCACATGCCGGCCTACCTCGAATCGTCGAACCCGCGAAACATCCCGCTCTATCAGCGTCACGGCTTCGAGGTCGTGGCGCAGGTTGACGGCGACGGCCGGCCGCCGATCTGGCCAATGTATCGCCCCGCCCGCTGAAGGGCCGAGAACACCAATCATCCAAAGGAGACAACATGACCACCTCAGCAGAACCCGTGATGTTCCGCCCCGGCAGTGAGGAATACGAGGAGGCCCGGACGCTGTTCAACTCGATGATCGACAGGCATCCGGCCGCCATCGCCCGCTGCTCCACACCATCCGACGTCGCCGCAGCCATCCGCTACGCCCGCGACAACGGCCTCGAGATCGCCGTCCGGGCCGGGGGTCACTCGGTCGCAGGCATGTCGCTCTGTGACGATGGCCTGGTGATCGACGTGCGCGGCATGAAAGACATCGACGTCGACCCCGCCGCCCGCACAGCTCGCGTCGGCGCCGGCTGCACCTGGGGCGAATTCGACCGTGCCACGCAGGAGCACGGCCTCGCCACTACCGGCGGCCGCGTCTCCACCACCGGCGTCGCCGGGCTCACCCTGGGCGGCGGCTCGGGCTGGCTCGAACGCATGTACGGCCTCGCCTGCGACAACCTCGTGTCCGTCGAGCTCGTCACGGCCGATGGGTCACAGATCACCGCCAGCAAAGACGCGCACCCGGATCTCTTCTGGGCCCTTCA
>SLAK01000404.1 GCA_007126855.1 Dehalococcoidia bacterium
CGGGCGGGCGGATCACCTTCGAGATCAGCGTCGCGGCGCGCACGGTGGGCACGCGGCCAGGCGACCTCTACGACGGCTATGTGTCATGGAACCTGCTGGACTTCGAGACCGGCTGGGCCTTCGACTTCTTCACCGGCGGCGATACAGTGGCGACGGTGTACGGCCGGCTTCCTTTCCCGGGTGTCGAGGTGCCCGATACCGGCGGCGCGCGCGCCTTCTGCTTCTTCCACGAGCTGCCCGACCTGCCGACCGAGCAGGGTCAGGAGCACGCCTACCGCATCACCTATGACCAGGCTGCGGACACGGTGGAGTTCGAGGCCGACGGCCGGATTGTCGACCGGTACGAGCGGGTGCCGGACAGGATCACCGGCTTCACTGCGGCGCTCGGGCTGATGTCGGAGATCGACATCGTCGACGGCCGCTCGGTGAGCTGCCACGGCCAGGGGGTAATTGGCCGCTGGAGCCCAATGCGGGTGCACACCGAGACATAGCCGGGAGCTGGCGATGCCCGTGGGTTTCGGGCGCCTGTTTGCGTATGCCTGGATCAAGCATGGTGCAATACCGACCGGTTGTGACGCCGGAGCGATAGACATGGGGGAGGAAGGTGTGACTGAATTACGGCTCGACCCTGCGGTTGGCCTCTGTAGCGCCTGCCTCCATGCAGAGCGCGTGGTCAGCGGCCGGGGGTCGGTGTTCTGGTTTTGTGGTTACTCGCGGATTGAGACCCGGTACTTGAAATACCCGCCGTTGCCTGTACTGAATTGTTCCGCGTTCGAGCCCGGGCGCTCAGCCTGATGCGGGCGCACGCAGTTTTGAGGCGACCTCAGCGACACGCGCGCCGAGCGCACGTCCCTGGGCGCGGTCGTCGTCGGTGATGCTGCCGTGGGCGGTGGCGCCGTAGTAAGAGCCGGCGCGGCGCATGGTGTCGGTCCACGGCAGGCCGACGATGACCATCCCGTGGGCGAAGAGCAGGTGGAGCAACTGCAGCAGCGTGGCTTCCGTGCCGCCGGAGCGCGAATAGCCGGCCGTGAACACGGCGCCCGCTTTGCCTGCCAGGTCGCCGCGTTCCCAGAGGTCGCCGGAGTAGTCGAACCAGTCCTTCAGCTTGCCGGTCATGCCGCTCCAGTTGGGCGAGCCGACGATAATGCCGTCCGCGGCCAGCAGGTCCGGGATTGTGGCATCGTCGATGCGCCGCCTGATGCAGTCCGCGCCCGCGTCCGCCGCACCCTGCGCGATGGAATCGGCGAGCTGTTCGGTCAGCCCTCCGCGGCTGTCGTAGAGGAGAAGGATTCGAGCCATGTGCCTGCGTCCCGCTCAAGGATAGTGCGCACGTCGTCGAAGGTCTCGAAGGCGAACGCCCGGTCATGCGCACCCTGGATCGCTTCGAGGAGCCCGTCGCGGGCGAAGATCGCGTGGGCCACGCGGGCTGCGTCTTCGTCACCAGCGCTGCCGCCGATGTAGACGACGAAGTCGCCCTGGTCGCGATAAGTGGCGGCGTAGGCCAGCTTGAAGCCGTCGACGACTTCGATGCCGCGCGGGGACAGGTAGCGGGCGCGCCAGCGGTAGGTGAAGCGTGCGCGGCCGCAGTGGCGCACCACGCGGTCGGCGCCAGCGCGTTCGAGAATAGGGTTCACGTAGAGGTCCCAGCCGGTCGCCAGCACCACGGGCTCCCAGTCGTTCCAGTGGGTCCAGTCCAGCAACTCCAGGAGGCCCGGGCGGACCGTCGCGATGGACAGCGCGTAATCCACCAGTTCCTGCTCGCCTGCCTGGATGCGGTCGATGACTTCGGCGCTGAACTGTTCCCGGCTCAGCTCGCCGGCTTCGAGTTCCTCCTCCAGCTCGCGCACCGATGTCCCGGCGAATTCGTGGGCGATGCCGGGGAGGATGTCCTGCTCGAGGACCGCGCTATCGAAGTCGATGCAGAGGACTGCGGCCATGGGCAAAGCTTAGCGCGCCGCGAGGCAGGTTACACTCAGCAACGTGGACGTTGAGCGCGCACGGTTCCTGGTTTCGCCTGCCGCGGCGGAGATCCTCGATGTTCCTCCGCAGCCCGAGTTCCTCTCGCTGCCGCTCCATCAGCGGCTCGCGCGTCTACGGGAGTCCTTTGCCCCGGAAGACGCGTCGGCGCTGAGCGAGCAGATCGACCTGCAATCGCGCGCGGCTGAGCGGTTCGGCCCGGCGGTGCATGGCTGGCGTTTCACCCGCGAGGGGCTGGAGATGGCGACGCATCCCCTGGTGGCGGAGCGGCGCGCGCGACGATTCGCTGAGCTGGCCCTGCCCGTCGCCGACCTGAACTGCGGGATCGGCGGGGACCTGGCTGCCTTTGCCGCGCACTGCGGGCGCGTGGTTGGTGTCGAACGCGACGCGGCGCCCGCGATCCTGGCGGCGCACAACGCGGGCTGTGGCGCCACGGTAGTCCGTGGCGATGCGCTCCGCCCACCCGTCGCGCTCGAGCGCACAGCAGTCATGCTGGACCCTTCGCGGCGCGCTGGACCGCTGCGCCGTTTCGACCCGGCGGCATTCACGCCACCCTGGGACGCCTGCCTGGACGTCGCTAGCGAGGCGGCGGCGGGCGCCTTGAAAGGCCCGCCGGGCATCGCGGATGCGGCCATTCCTGCCGAAGCAGAGGTTGAGTTTGTCCAGCTTGGCCGGAGCCTTCGCGAAGCGGCGCTGTACCTGGGCCGGGGCGCCCGGCCCGGGCTTCGGCGCGCGGTGCTGCTTCCCGGCGGCGACGAACTGAGTAACGAGGAGCCGGAAAGCGATGGGGCTGTGACGCCCATCGGTGGCGTACTTTACGATCCGGCGTCGTGTGTGACGCGCGCCGGGCTGGTGCGCCAGCTCGCGCACCGGCTTGGCGCGTCGCTGATCGACCCCCGGCTCGGCTACCTGTCGGGGGCCAGCTTCGTCGAATCGCCGTTTGCCGATGCCTTCGCGGTGGCGGAAGTCATCCCCTTTTCCGTGGCGCGGTTGAAGCGGCGGCTGCGGGAAGCGGGCTGGGCGCCTCGCGAGATCCGCCGCCGCGCGTTCCCGGTCGAGCCGGACGACCTACGCCGGCAGATCGGCGTGGTGGAGGGCGAGGCGGTGACGCTGCTGTGCATGACGGTTGCGTCGAAGCGGCTGGTGGTGGTTGGGCGCCTGCTGAAGCCGGGGAGATGAAAAACTGAGCACGCGGGTAGACAATAATTGTGCCCGCTTGCTAAAGTTCGCTATTGCCTAAGCAAATGCTCGTTTGCGTGGCGCCTATCCTCCAGCGGTTCCCCGCCGCCGGAAATTGGAGTGCAGGGTCAGTGACGACACCGTTCGACGACTACCTGGATTTGGTGGAGGCGGCCCGGGAGCTCGCCATCCATCCGCAGAGCCTTCGCCGGCTCATCAAGCAGAAAAAGATCCCGGCTACGCTCTTCGCGGGAAAGTATCTCATTGAGCGCGACAAGCTCGAGATGTTCAAGAGCAACTATGACCCGCGGCCGGGCCGAAAGCCGATCCGCCGGCTGCTTTAGCGCGCGATAGCGGCCAAAGCGAACTGATGGCTGCGGTTGGGTGGCGCCGCGTGCCTGCCGTATCGCTGACCTTACTGGAGGATCTGCTCCTGGCCGACCAGCACCGTGAGCACCACCAGCGTTACGCCAATGGCGAGCAGGAGGACGCCAGAGATACCCATCCAGAGCAGGCGCGCCCGCCCGCGGGTCCCAAAGACGGGGACGGTGAGGATCACGACTGCGGTGATGAAGGCGACAAGCGAGATAATTCCAAACGTGAGCCCGCTCATCAGCAGGGGCACAAGCTCTAGCATCGGTACTCCGCAAACACAGGGCTGGGCGCCGGTCGCGCCGTCCGGATAATACGCAACTTTTTCGCTAAGTCACACCGCGGAGGCGTGAGCTTCGATCTTCTTGCGATAGTCGGACACGGCCGCCTTGAGTACGTCGGCCGTTAGCGCGCTGCAATGCATCTTGGCGGCGGGCAGCCCGCCGATGGCTTTGGCTACGGAGTCCCGCTGGAGGGCTTCGATCGCTTCGAGCGTCCATCCGCGCACCATCTCGCTGGCGAAGGAGCTGGAGGCAATCGAGGCCGGGCAACCCCTGGTCTGCCAGCGCACATCTCGCACCACGCCGTCCTCCACGCGGAGCATCATGTGGACACGCATGGCCGGGTTCGACCGCGTCGCCTGGCCGTCCGGGTTTTCCAGCACGCCGGAATTACGCGGGTTCTCGAAGTGGTCGACAACCGTGGGGGAATAGCCCTCCATGCTGCCGATCCTAGCAGAGCCTATACAAGGTTGAGCGCCTGGAAGACTTCCGTGAAGGCATTGATGTTGCCGGGATTGAAGTGCGGGACGACGTGCAGGACCTCCATCCCGGGGCTCAGCGCGACCACCGCGCGGCGCGACTTGTCCTCGTCGGGGTCCCACATGCCGTAGCCCTTCACGGCGTCGCCGTGGAAGTCGCTGATGATGGGGAAGGGAAAGCGGTCGCGCTCCTGGAAGCGCTGGTGCGAGCCGACGCCGTTCGTGTTAATCGCAGCGACTTTGACGCCGGCGCTGGTGATCAGGTCCCATTCCTGCGCGAAGGCTTTGAGCTCGCTGGTGCAGATGGGCATGCCATCGTCCTGGTAGAAGACGAGTAGCCCCTGCCGGCCGTCCAGATAGTCGCTCAGCGTCAGGTCGAAGACGTTGGCGCCGGTGTCGACGGCGGGCAAAGTGAAGTCCGGCGCCTGTTCGCCCGCGGCCAGGGGTTCGTCGCGCGGCGGAATTTCCGGCCGCGGCGGAAGTTGATGGTCCTCGCTCATAGTCCGTCCTCGAATCCGGGTGGTGTCGAGTCGATGCCGCGCAGGCCGGCCAGCACACGGACGCGGCCGAGCCCCGCGCTGTCGGTGAGCTGCTCCAGGGCGCGGCGCCGTGCGAAGTATTCTTGCAGGTCCTGGCGGACCGCCTCGACGAGTTGCTGGCCGCCCAGAGCATACAGGAACACGGTCTGGCTCACGGGCCCGAAGGTCGCGTAGCCGGCGGAGTCCAGCGCCGCTTCCAGTTCGGTGAAGTCCACGTGGGCGGTCATATCCTGATCGCCGACGTGAATGTAGGGATTGTGGTGCGAGGTGTGCCGGTAGAAGCAGAGGAGCGTGCCCTGCGTCCGCCAGGGCGCCCACAGCTCCTCGCGCGGGTAGCCGTAGTCGAAGGTCAGCACGGCGCCTTGCTCCACCAGCGCGGAAAGCTCGGTCATCGTGGCGAAGGCGCGCACGTTCACCTCGAAACGGCCGTCGGACGGAGCTTCTGGGATGTTCGCGATTGGTCCGGCGACCTCTTCGAAGGATTCGCCGTTCCAGCGTACGTAGACTTCTTGCGGGCCGCGGCTGGTCGCATCGAAGAGCCTCACGGGCAGGGCGTCGAAGAATTCGTTGGTCACGACCAGGCCGTGTTCGGCCGGCTGGATGGGTGGTGCGGCCCAGGTCACCCGCGAGTCGCTCCCGCGCGCGCCGGGCTCGATGGCCACATAGCGCAGCGCCTTCGCGAACTCCTCATCGCGGCCCCATGCCCAGTCGAGCATCGCCGTTGCCAGGTACCCCTCGCCAGCGCCCGGTTCGAAGACCGTGAATGGTTCCGGTTTGCCGAGCGTCTCCCAGGACCAGTGTGCCCACGCGGCGATCGACCACCCAAACATGGGGTGGATCCGCGGGCTGGTGAGGAAATCGCCGCCGGGGCCTATCCGCCCCGGTGTGCGGTAGTAGCCGTGCTCGGGATGGCAGAGGGCGAGTTCCATGAAGCGTTCAAACGGGATGGCGCTGCCGTCCATTTCTTCGATGATGGCGCGCACGAGCTGCGCGTTGCCGGTTGCCGCCGAGCCCGGGTCCAGGTCGAGTGCCACGCGTCCAGTTTCCCATGGTGTGCCGGGGGCTGTCTTTCGCCGGAGGGAAAGCGTTGGTAGGCTTAAGCCGCAAGGTGGGACCCCGTACATGGCAACTCCGTCTTCGACCTCCGAGCAACTTGTTGAGGAAGCCCTCCGAAACTTTGGCGAATCGATGGTCATTTTTGACCCGTTCCGCTTCCGCGCATGGGCGGAGCTGGGGCTCACCACCGCGCAGCTTCGTGTCATGTTCCTGTTGCGGGAGACGCCAGGCGTCACCGCCGGGGAGCTCGCGTCACGGCTTTCGGTGACACCGCCGACCATCTCCGGGATCGTGGATCGCCTGGTGCGGCTGAACCTGGTGCGCCGCGAAGACGATCCCAACGACCGGCGCCTGGTGCGCAACGCGCTGACCGATGAGGGCGAGCAGTGTTGCAGCCGTCTCGAAAAGGGGGGCGATGAGTTCACCCGCCGAATCCTGGTGGAGATGGACCAGGACGACCTGGAAGCGCTTATCCGCGGGTTGAAGGCGTTCACGCGCGCCAGCGAGTACGTGCACTGCGTGGAACCAAACCTCGCCGAGGTGGTGATGCCGGGCACGGTATGAGTGCCGCGCCGGGCCGGAATGGTACCCTTGGCCTATGCGAGAACTGCGTCCCTGCCTGAAGCTCTGGGTCGAAGCGGAAGGGCGCATTGTCATGTCCGACTACCGCGTCCGTCTGCTTGAGTACATCGACGAGACCGGATCGCTCGCGCGGGCCGCGGCGAACATGAACCTTTCCTACCGTCGCGCCTGGGGCAAAGTGAAAGAGCTTGAGGAGAACCTGGGCTTCCCGCTGGTCCAGTCGGAAGTCGGCGGCCCAGGGGGCGGCCAGACTACGCTCACGCCAGCGGGCGAAGCCTTTGTGCGCGCCTATGCCCGCTTCCAGCAGCGCATGCATGATCAGCTCCAGGTCGCCTTCGATGAAGAGATGGAGGCGATGCGCGCGGTCGAGCCGGCCAGCCCGGGCGCCTCATAGTGGCCGGTTTCTAGTCCCGCACCCCGGTCTGCGCTACGCTGCAAAAATGCTGAAAGACTCCTCCTGTGGCGAGCTTCGCCGCGCCGACGCTGGCCGCACCGTCCGCCTTGCTGGCTGGGTTCACCGCCGCCGCGACCATGGCGGGCTTGTGTTCATCGACCTTCGCGATTCCACCGGCATCGTCCAGCTCGTGTTCTCGCCTGACCAGGCGAGCGTGATGGACACCGCGCACCGCCTCCGGCCCGAGTGGGTCATCGCCGTCGCCGGGCCGGTGTCCGAGCGATCGGCGGAGACCGTCAACCCGAACATGGACACCGGCGAGGTCGAGGTTTTTCCCGCTTCGTGTGAAGTGCTGAACACCTCGCTGACACCCCCGTTCTTCATCAACGAGCCGGCAGAAGTCGACGAATACCTGCGGCTGAAGTACCGCTACCTGGACCTGCGCCGCCCCGAAGTGGCGCGCATGATCCGGCTGCGGCACGACGTTGTCCGCTTCATCCGTGAATTCCTCTCCAGCCGGCGGTTCATGGAGATCGAAACGCCGACGCTGATCAAGTCCACGCCTGAGGGCGCCCGGGATTTCCTTGTCCCATCCCGGCTGCAGCCAGGGCATTTCTTCGCCCTGCCGCAGTCGCCGCAGATCATGAAAGAACTGCTGATGGTCGCGGGCTTCGAGCGCTACTTCCAGATCGCGCGCTGCTACCGGGACGAAGACTTCCGCGCCAACCGCGTCGCCGAGCACACGCAGCTCGACCTGGAAATGAGCTTCGTGGACGAAGACGACGTGATGGGGTTGGTGGAGGAGCTCTATACCGAGATCGCGCGGGAGTTTGGACAGGGCGAGCTGGCGGCCACGCCCTTCCCGCGCCTCGACTACTACGACTGCATCGAACGCTATGGCATCGACCGCCCGGACCTGCGCTACGGGCTCGAGTTCGCCGACATCAGCGAGCCGCTGCGAGGCACCGGGTTCAAGGTGTTCGCGGGCGCGCTGGAGAGCGGCGGCCAGGTGAAGGCCATCTGCGTGCCGGGGCAGGCGGAGATGACGCGCCGCGACCTGGACGAATTGACCGAGGTGGCGAAGGGCGGCGGTGCAAAGGGCCTCGCCTGGATCGGCATCCTGCAGGACGAGCTGCGATCGCCCATTGCCAAGTTCCTTTCCGAAGTGGAGGTCCAGGGCATTCGCAGCGCAACCGGGGCCGGCGTCGGCGACCTGCTGCTCATCGTCGCGGATACGCCGGGAGTGGTGGCGGATTCGCTCCACCTGGTTCGCGACGACCTGGGCGACCGATTGAAGCTGAAGGACCCGGCGGTGCTGTCGTTCGCCTGGGTCACCGGCTTTCCGTTGCTCGAATGGCGCCCGGAAGAGGGGCGCTGGGACGCGGCGCACAACCCCTTCAGCAGCTACCGGCCCGAAGACGAGCCGCTGCTGGACACCGACCCCGGGAAGGTTATTGCGCGGCAGTACGACCTGACGTTGAACGGCACCGAGGTTGGTGGTGGATCCATCCGCATCAACACGCGTGAAGCCCAGGAAAAGGTGCTCGCGCTCATGGGCTACACTCCCGCTGACATGGAGGAGCGATTCGGCGTGCTGCTGGAAGCCCTGGAATACGGCGCGCCTCCGATGGGCGGCGTTGGCGCGGGCATCGAGCGGCTGCTGATGGGCCTTAGCGGCACGAGCAACATCCGCGACGTCATCGCATTCCCGAAGACCTCGGCGGGCTCGGACCCGCTCATGGGATCGCCGTCGCCGGTGGACCCGGAGCAGCTTGCCGAACTCGGACTGGAGCTGGGGCCGAAGGCTCGCGCTGCGATCGCAGCCGCCAGTGAACAGGAAAATGAGCCGGCAACTGGCGCCACGGAGTAAGCGGACGCATCGCAAGATGGACTACACGCGTATCCTGTAATAACTGTTACGAAGAGTCGGCCTGCTGGCAGGAGCAGATGTGAGAACTGGAGGGGTCTGAGGGATGTCGAATCGAACCTTACCCATGATGCTGGGGTTTGTCGCGGTGCTCATGGTCGCGGTTGTTGCGGTCATGGCCGTGGTGGTGTTGAGTGACAGCGATGGGGACGCGCCGGCGGCGCCCGGGACCGACCCCAACGGGCAGCCCGCCGATACCGGGGTCAGCCCCGGGGGCTTCTGTGAAGACAGCTTCCTGCGCCTCCAGGGAGCGGAGCCCCCAACCTCGCTCGACCCCATCCAGGTGCGTGACACCATCGCCGCCGAAATCGTCGTCGAAATCTTCGGCGGCCTGGTTTCGCTAGACCTCGACCTGAACGTCATCCCGGACCTGGCCGAGGACTGGGATATCTCGGCTGACGGCACCGTTTACACTTTCCGGCTCCGCGATAACGCACGGTTCCACAACGGCACGCGCGTCACGGCGCAGGACGTGAAGTTCTCGCTGGAACGGGCGGCGGATCCCGAGAATGCGTCGCCCACAGTGCTGACCTACCTGCGTTCCATCGAGGGCCTCGAGGAGCGTTTCCGCAACCAGGCGGACGAGATTAGCGGTGTCCAGGTCATCGATGAAAGCACTATCCAGATCACGCTGACCGAGCCGCGGGACTGGTTCCTGAAAGAGCTGACCTATCCGGTGGCCTTCGTGGTGGACCGGCAGCAAATCGAGCGCGACCCCCGCGGCTGGATCCGGCAGCCGAACGGCACAGGGCCCTACCGGATGGTTGAGTTCTCGCCGGGCCAGCGCATCCTGCTGCAGGCGAACGACCATTACCACCTCGGCGAGCCGAGCCTTGAGCGCGTGGTGATCGAGCTGGCGGGTGGCTCAATCATGACGCGCTACGAGAACGACGAAATCCACATCGGCTTTGTCCCCGCTATCGAGCTTGAAGCAATCCAGGGCGGCACGTCGCCGCTGAGCCAGGACTACACGCCGCAGCCGCAGCTCTCGCTCTTCTATCTCGCGTTCAATGTGAACGAGGAGCCGTTCGACGACCCGCTTGTGCGGCAGGCCCTGGCCATGGCGATCGACCGCGAGCGTATCAACGATGTGCTCTTCTTCGGCACTCAGCGGGTGGCGGACGGTATCACCCCGCCGGGTATCCGTGGCCAGGACGATTCGGTTTCAAGTTACCCGTACGATCCGGAGCGGGCACGGGAGCTGCTGGCTGAGTCCTCCTACGCTGACGGAGTGCCCCGCGTCATCCTGACGTTCTCGGGCGGGGGCGCGTCGCCGCCGGACCTTCTGACTGCCGTGCAGTCGATGTGGCGCGAAGAGCTTGGCATCGACGTCGAGCTCCAGCAGGTGGACTGGGCGGCCTTCCTGCGCGAACTACGCACCGGCTCGTTCCAGGCGTACCAGACCGGCTGGGCGGCCGACTACCCGGACCCGGAAAACTTTGTCGACAAGCTGTTCGCGGCCGACAGCCCGCAGAACGAGCTGGGCTATGAGAACCCG
>SLAK01000198.1 GCA_007126855.1 Dehalococcoidia bacterium
AGCGACGGTGCGAAACCGCCTTCGTCGCCAACCGAAGTCGCGTAGCCCTGGTCGTGGAGCAGCTTTTTCAGCGCCGCGTAGATCTCCACGCCCATGCGCAGCCCTTCGGCGAAGGATTCCGCGCCGACGGGCATCACCATGAACTCCTGGAAGTCGGTCGAGTCGGCCGCGTGCTTGCCGCCGTTCAGGATGTTGAACATCGGGACAGGCAGCCGCGTCGCAACCGGGCCGCCCAGGTACTTGAACAGCGGCAGGTGCGCCGACTGCGCCGCCGCGCGCGCGACCGCGAGCGAGGTGCCCAGCATCGCATTCGCGCCGAGCCGGGACTTGTTCGGCGTGCCGTCCAGCGAGCACAGCAGGTTGTCGATAGCCCGCTGTTCAAAGGCGTTCATGCCGGTGAGCGCGCTGGCGATCTCATCCTCCACGTGGCCCACGGCCTTGAGCACGCCTTTGCCCCCGTAGCGGCGGGCGTCGCCGTCGCGCAGCTCCACCGCCTCATGGGCGCCGGTCGAAGCGCCGGACGGGACGGCCGCGGAACCTCCGCTGCCGTCTTCGAGGATGACGGTGACCGAAATGGTGGGGTTTCCCCGTGAATCGAGAATCTCCTGGGCGCTGACATCGATAATGTGCACGACGCTTACCTCTCTTGCAGGCGCTTGAGTTCCGGGGCATCGCCGACCGGCACCAGCGCGTCCGGGCCGGGCAGGTAGTCGATATAGAGGATGCCGTTGACGTGATCGATTTCGTGTTCGAGCGCTTCCGCCATCAGGTCGTCCTGCGCCTTGATGCGGACTTCCTTGCCGGTGTAAGGATCGATGCCCTTCGCCACCACCTTCACCGACCGGGTGATGTGGCCGCGGTAGCCGGGGACCGAGAGGCAGCCTTCGTCCAGGTCGCGTTCGCCGGAGCGCTTCACAATCTCAGGATTCACCAGCGCGACGGGTTCGTGCTCGGGCACATCGATGACGATGACCCGCAGCGATATGCCAATCTGCGGCGCCGCAAGGCCGACACCCGGCGCGTCATACATCGTTTCCCACATGTCGTCGATGAGCTTGTGAATACTGCTGTCGATGGTCCGTACGCGTTTGGCTTTCTCCCGGAGTACAGGGTCACCGGCGCGACGAATCGGAAGGATTGCCACGAAGAGGCTCCATTGTCGGGTGGGCTGCGGCCGGAGCGGGCGGCCACTGGTAGTGTACGCTGCGAGCGATTTTGCGTCGTCCGCATTCGCCACAGGCTTAGTGTAGGTCTTACACTAAGTCGATGGCCACAGGAGCAGCCCCGGGCGGCGCGCACTACGCCGTCATCATCGTCGGCAGCGGGAGCGCCGGGCTCTTCGCCGCACTCGAAGCTCAGCCTGCGGGGCGCGTGCTGCTCGTCACAAAGGGGCCGCTACAGGAATCGAACACCTGGTACGCGCAGGGCGGCATGGCCGCCGCAATCGGCCCCGACGACGACGTCGAGACGCACCTCCGGGACACCATCGCCGCCGGCGCCGGGCTGGTTGACGAAGACGCGGCGCGTGTCCTTTGTGCCGAAGCGCCCGGGTGCATCGAAACGCTGGAATCGCTGGGCGTGCCCTTCGACCACACGAACGGCGACATCGCCCTGGGACGCGAGGCCGCCCACAGCCGCAAGCGCATTATCCATGCAGGCGGCGACCGCACCGGGCAGGGCCTCGTCGGAGGGCTGCGGGCTGCGGTCGAGCACAGCGATATCGAGATACTGGAGCACAGCTACGTCCGCCGCCTGCTGCTCGACGGCGGGCGCGTCAGCGGCGTCGAAGTCATCGGTGAAGGCGGCGTCCCTCGCCAGCTCCAGGCCGATGCCGTGGTGCTGGCCACCGGCGGGGCCGGCCAGTTCTATTCGCACACCACCAACCCGGAGGTCGCCACCGGCGACGGCATCGGCCTCGCCTTCGACGCGGGCGCGGAGGTCGCCGACCTGGAGTTCGTCCAGTTCCACCCAACGGCCTTTCGCCGCGAAGGGGTACAGCCCTTCCTGGTTTCCGAGGCGATCCGCGGGGAGGGCGCGATCCTTCGAAACGCAGAGGGCGAAGCCTTCATGGCGCGCTACGCTGAGCGGCGGGAGCTGGCCCCGCGCGACGTGGTGGCCCGCGCCATCGTCCGCGAAATGCACGCGACCGGCGCCGACCACATGCTGCTGGACTGCACCGCCATAGAACACGTCGATCCGCGCGAGCGTTTCCCCGGCGTGACGCGCTTGTGCGCCGAGGCGGGCATCGATCTCGCCACCGAGCCGATCCCGATCGCCCCAGCGGCACACTACCTCATGGGCGGCGTGAGGACAGACACCAACGGCCGCACAACCGTCCCGGGGCTCTACGCCTGCGGCGAGGTCGCCTGCACTGGCGTCCATGGCGCGAACAGGCTCGCGAGCAACTCCCTGGCCGAGACCGTGGTCTTTGCCCGGCGCGCCGCGCGCGACATCCGCGGCGGCGGTGGGCCGCCCTTGCCCGCGGCTGACGACGCCATCGCCGTTGCACCAGCCCTCAGGCAGCCGAAAGACCGTCGCGAACTGCAGCGGCTCATGTCGATCGCGGCGGGGATCGAACGCGCCGGCAGCACGCTACGCGATGCACTACGGACCATCGAAGGATGGCCCGCGGCAAACGCCGCACAGGACGCCGCCGCA
>SLAK01000434.1 GCA_007126855.1 Dehalococcoidia bacterium
CGAACACCTGCCGGTGTACCGCCTCGGGCTCCCGCACGGTGGTGCGTTCCGGTTCGTCCACCACCAGGAACATCAGCACCGCCGCGGCCAGTGCCAGCACCGCCTGGATAATGAACGCCGCTTCTAGGCCGAACCATGTAGCGGCGAAGCCGCCGATGAAGGGGCCCACGAAATTGCCGATCCGGTTCGTGCCGCCCAGCAACGACAGCACCCTGCCCCGGTAGTGCTCCGGCGAAACGTCCGTCGCGTAGGACAGCCGCGCCAGCAGCCACACTGCCCACGAGCAGCCCATCAGGAATACCAGCGGCCCGAACATCCAGATCGACACGCTGAACGCCGACCCGAACGCCACGACCGCCAGCATGATCGTCCCGGCCAGCATCGCGCCGCGCTCGCCGAGCCGGCTCACCATCACGCCCGATGGCACGTCGAAGGCCATCGTCCCGAACCCGCGAAGCGCCACCATCGCCCCGGCGACAGCGACCGAGGCGCCCAGCTCCAGCGCGAACAACGGGATGATCGGGATGACCGCGCCCTGCCCGATGGCGAACAGGAACGTTGGAAGGTAAACCGGAACTACCAGTGAACGGAGCCGAAACGGCCCGGAACCGCGGGTCAAGGACACACGCAGAGCCTACCGTCTCAGCGCCGCAGGCGCGCCTTTCCCTGGCGCCAGTCGCGGCGAACCTGGAGCCTCGAGACCCTAGCGCACACCTGCCGGCTCGCGTGGCTCCCGCTGCTCCAGGCCGCTCCATGCACCAGGCACGATATCCACCACCTGGAACCGGATCACGCAGAGATCGCGTGGTTCACGGCGGAGCTCATCCCAGAGCTCGCGCGGTGCGCGGTTGCAGATCGTCGCTCCCGTCTCTTCCATGAAAACGAACCCCTCTGCTTCGTAGTCTGGCTCTGGTATGTGCGCGGAGTTCTCGTGATACGGGCGTTCCAGCACCCGCAAGAGCGCAATCTGATGGCCGCCTTCTCGTGGCCGCCTGTCATAGGCCGGTACAATCTCGCCTGGCCTGAAAGCGACTGCGCGCCTGGCTGACCATGGCACACGGATCACTGTCTTGCGGCCGCTGAGCAGCGCCGTGCTGAGCGAACCAAACTGCAGTGACCTCGGTCGTCGATAACTCATATCTCTAGCCGTCCCGATCTTGATGCCTTGCTTCCCGCTGACTGTGCCCCTCGGTCTAATGATATCGAACGCGTGAATATTTAGATAGCCCCCCGCAGGGGGCTCCCGCCCGAAAGATCCCTTCTCCCGCGCGCTGTGCTACGCTCCCGCTCGCGAGCCTTATCGGTCCTGTTGAGGAGTTGTATATGCCCGGTCGAATGCCCTTGCGCGCCCACGTCATCGCAGGCGGATTCCCGCCCGGCCAGCCTGCCGGCCACGACCACGACTACGCCCGCCTGCGCATCCTCGAGTTCCTCCAGGACCTCGAGGTGCCTGCCTCCGTCGGCAATGACTTCACCGACGTCGAACGCTGGCTGCCCATCAGCAAGCTGCTCATCACCTACGTTGCCGGACCCTATCCCGACGCCGAACAGACGAAGGCCATCCGCCAGTGGCTCTACGAGGGCGGGACCTGGATTGGCCTCCACGGTACCAGCGGTGGCCGCGCCGCACGCATGGGCGAAGGCGACCGGCGGCGCCGCATGGTCAAGCTCGACCACCACGAGACGCTCGGCGGCTTCTTTCTGAACCACCCGCCGGTCAGGCGCTTCCGCGTCGATGTCGGCGACGCGCAGGACGATATCACGCGCGATGTCCCGCAGTCCTTCGAAGTCATCGACGAGCCCTACATGATCGAGCTCCAGGATCGCCCCAACACCCGCGTGCTCCTCACCGCCGAATTGGGGCCCGACTCCTCACCGCCGGGTTTCGGATTCGCCTACGAACAGGACACCGCGCTCGAACCCGACGGCAAGACGCGCGTGCTCGGCTTCTCGCGCGAGCTGGACAAAGGCGGTGTCGTCTACATCGCGCTCGGTCACTGCCACACACCGGCCACCAACAGCCAGCCCTTCGTTGATGCGAGCGTCGACCCGGAGGGCAAGACCCCGCCGGTGCTGCGCCAGACGTGGGAAACGCCGGCCTATCAAACGCTCATTCGCAACAGCATCGGCTGGGGCATGCGCCGGTAGCCGCCGCAACAGCAAGGGGGAACAGGATGGGACATCTCGACGGCAAAGTCGCATTCGTCACCGGGGCCGGGTCCGGGATTGGCCGGGGCACTGCCGTGCGCCTGGCCCGCGAAGGCGCCAGCGTCTGCATCACCGATATCGACATCCCCGGCGCCGAGGAAACCGCCTCGATGGTGCGCGAATTCGGCCCCGACGCCCTCGTCGTGAAGACAAACGTCGCGTCGAAGTCGCAGCTGCAGGATGCCGCCAGCCAGTGTGTCGCTGAACTCGGCCGGCTCGATGTCGCGGTCGCGAACGCGGGCATCGGCCGCGCCGGTTCCATCCTGGACATGGACCTCAAGGACTGGCAGGACCAGCTCGACATCAACCTCACCGGCGTGTTCCTCACCGTGCAGGCCGCGGCACAGCGCATGGTCGAACTCGGCAACGGCGGGCGCATCGTCTGCATCTCGTCCCTCGCCGCGGAAAGCACCGGGCCGATGATGTGGTCCTATGCTGCAACCAAGGTCGGCGTCCGCATGATGGTTCGCGGTTGGGCCCAGGAGCTCGGCCCGTATGGCATCACCGTCAACGCCATCGGCCCCGGCGTTATCGATACCCCGCTCGCCCACGGTCTCGCCGGCGATGAAGGCGGCCCCATCCGCACTTCGCTCGAAGCCCGCACGCCGATCGGCCGCGTTGGCCGCCCGGACGACATCGCCGGCCTCATCGCCTTCCTCTCCGGCCCGGACGCGGAATTCATGACCGGCGCCTACCTGCTTATGGACGGCGGCCTCCGCGACGCCCGCCCGCCAATGGACGAAGACCCGGCCAACCCGCTGTTCCAGGAGCGCATGCGCCACATGCAGGCCGCTATGGCGCGCCGCGAACGCCTCCAGCCCCTGATAGACGAGCGCTAAGCAGATCGCCGGGGTGACACGCGGTGCGCTTGCCGCGTAGCATGCGCTCGCCAATACGTTCGAGTCGCCGCGTTGTCTCGCCGGCACGGGATAACATCGGCGCGTGTCTACCCGCCGGAGCGCGGGTCACAGGAAAGGAAGGAAGAATCGTGGCAATCGACTTCGAGATCCCGGCCGAAACCAGGGCAATCCGCGAAAAAGTGCGGCAGTTCGTTGACGAGCACTGCAAACCGGCCGAGGAAGAGCTCGAACACCGTCCGGTCAAGGATGTTATCGACGACCTGCGCGTGAAGGCGCGGGCAGAAGGGCTCTGGTGCCCCTTCATCCCGAAGGAATGGGGCGGCATGGGCCTCGGCCCGCTGGCCAACGCGCTCGTCCAGATGGAGCTCGGCGAAAGCTACTTGGGCGCCCTCGCCCTCAACACCCAGGGCCCCGACGACGCAACCATGCTCACCCTGCTCCAACACGGCACCGACTTCCAGAAAGAGAAGTACCTTAAGCCCCTTCTCAATGGTGAGAAGCGCATCTGCTTCTCCATGACCGAGCGCGCCGCCGGCGCCGACGCCACCGGCATGCAGACCCGCGCCGTCCGCGATGGCGACAACTGGGTCATCAACGGTGAAAAGTGGTTTAGCTCCGCGGCCAGCGTCGCCGATATCGCCCTGGTCATGGCCAAGACCGACCCCGATGCGCCGCGCCACCAGCAGTTCAGCACCTTCCTGGTCGAGCTCCCCAATCCCGGCTACCAGATCCAGCGCAACATCAAGACCATGGCTGTCGAAAGCCTCATCGGCGAGAAGCTCGGCGGCGGCCACGCCGAAGTCCACCTGAAAGACCTCGTTGTTCCCCACGAAAACCTCCTGGGCGGCCAGGGCCAGGGCTTCAACATGGGCCAGCACCGGCTCGCCTATGGCCGGCTTCGCCATGGCATGCACAACATCGCCATGGCCCAGCGCGCCCTCGATATGGCCACCGAGCACGTCATCAACCGCGAAACCTTCGGCCAGCCGCTCTCCAACCGTCAGGGTGTCCAGTGGATGCTCGCCGACTGCGCCGCCGAAATCTACAAGGCGCGCCTCATGCTGCTCCACATCGCCTACAAAGCCGAAAAAGGCATGGACCTGCGCCAGGAAAACTCCATCGCCAAGGTCTTCCTGGCCAACATGGTGCACCAGGTCGTCGACACCGCTCTCCAGCTCCACGGCGCTCTGGGCTACAGCCAGGACACGCCGCTGGCCCGCTGGTACACCTCGATCCGCTCCCAGCGCATCGTCGACGGCCCCGACGAGGTGCACCGCTGGACCGTTGGCCGCAACCTCGTCAAAGCCTTCCGCGAGCACGGCACCACCGCCACTGCCTGCGGCGGTGACTTGATATAAGAACACAGGGGTGCGAGGCACTGCGCCCCGCGCCCTCCACTCTTCCCCGGCCGATCATCACCCTCTCCCGCTCGCGGGAGAGGGCCGGGGTGAGGGTGTCAACGTCGCCGCCGCAGCCCTGCAATTTCGTAAGCCTGGCTCACGGCCAGCTGCGCGTCCTCTCAGGTGTCCGTAACCCGCATCAGATGCGCGTAGTCGGCGTCGCGCACCTCTTGCAGCGGCTTCGACCCGTTCAGCCGGTCCAGCATCGCCACAAGGCGCCGCACCAGGCCACGAAAGCTTCGCCCTGGTGTCGTCGTAGGCACATCTTCGGCCGGGACAAAGCCCCACGCCTGCACTTCAGCGCATACCGCACAGGGCTGGCCGTGGTGCGTTTCCGGGGCTTGCGGTGTGGCCACGCGCACACCTCCCGTGCCTATTCGTTGGCAGAAGCCTCGTTGCTCTTCCCGGGTGGCCGCTTCGTCTGCCGCGACGACCCGCGAGAGATCTCCTCCGCCACCGTCACGATCACCGGCCGCAGCATCGGCGGGGCCGAGCGGTACGCCGCCATCCGAGCGCTCGTGCCGGCCACCCGCCGGATCTCGCCCTCATGATCGCGCACGAACTGGCTGGCGCGAGCAGCCGCCGGGCGGGCTTGCCGCGCAAGCCGTTCGGCCTCCGGCTGCATGCTCTTCGCAGCCGCGCGCGCCGCCTTACGGAAGCGGCCCACAGATTTGCCCAGCTTTCTCGCGATCTCGTCGTTCCGCACGCGCTGTGCCTCGTCCATGGGGCCAGTGTACACCACGCCATTACGCCCGGGAGTGAAACACAAGGGCTCGGGCCCCCTTTCCTGGCTGCTACGATGGCCCCATGGCCGCAATCGATGTCCCGGAAGCCGCCGTCCAGGAGCGTGGCCGGCTCCTGCTCCAGGGCATCGAGCCTACCCGCCTGGTGAACCTGACACCCGCCTGGTGGCAGGAGCGCATGCTCGCCTGGGCCAACGCCGACCCTGGCTTCCGCGTCAAGCTCCTCCAGTTCGTCGACGTCCTGCCAACGCTGCGGTCATCGGCGGCGGTTTCCGACCACGTCCGCCAGTACTTTCGTGACGCAGGCCCCGGTATCACCCACGTCGGCTCCGGGCTGGCGAGCCGCCGCCTGCTGCGTCCTGTCCTGTCGCGGGCTGTCCGCCAGGGTGTCCACACCATGGCCGCGCGCTTCATCGCCGGCGCCACGCCCCGCGAGGCACTGCCACACCTCCGTGAGCTCGTCAAATCCGGCGTCGCCTATACTGTCGACCTTCTGGGCGAAGCCACGCTCTCCGACCGCGAGGCCGACGCGTATCTCGAGCGCTACCTCGGCCTCATAGAAACGCTGTCCCGCGAATCCAGGGAGTGGTCTGGCGAGCCGTCCATCCGCCAGCCAAACATCTCCATCAAGCTCTCGTCACTCACGGCCCGTTTCGAACCCGCGGCGCCAGAGGCGACAGCCGCTGCGCTCGTGTCCCGCGTCACCCGCATCTTCGAGTCGGCCCGCGCTCATGGTGTCTTCGTCTACGTAGACATGGAGCAGTACCGCTACCGCGACCTGGTCCATCACGTCCTTGCCACGCTGCTGGGCGAAGGCCCCTTCGCGGGCTGGGATGGCGCCGGCACCGTCGTCCAGGCCTACCTCCGCGATGCCGCCCACGACATCGCCCGGCTCGAAGCACTGGCGAAGCGCCGCGGCACTCCCCTCACCGTCCGCCTGGTAAAGGGCGCCTACTGGGACGAAGAAACCATCCTTGCCCGCCAGGAAGGCCACCCCACCCCCGTCTTCGAGGACAAGGCTGCCACCGACCTGAACTTCGAACGCTGCACGCAGCAACTCATCGCGGCCTATCCACACCTGCGCCCCGCCTTCGCCACACACCACCCGCGGAGCGTCGCGCAGGCCATGGTCCGCGCCGAATCCGCGTCCCTCCCTCGCGAGGATGTCGAATTCCAGGTGCTCTACGGCATGGCTGAAGGGCTCCGGAAAGCCGTTGCTGGATTCGGCTACCGCACCCGCGTCTATGTTCCCTCCGGCGAGATCATCCCCGGCATGGCCTACCTGGTCCGGCGCCTGCTTGAGAACACCTCCAACGAATCCTGGCTGCTCCACCGCCACGAACAGCCGGATGAGACCGTGCTCGAACCGCCGCAACCGCGTGAAGAACTGGCGCCGGCCAAACCAGTCCCCTTCCAGAACCACCCGCATGCGGAGTTCTACGAAGAGCGCGATCGCAAGGCCATGCACGAGGCCCTCGACGGCGCACGCCGGGGCTTCGGCGGTGACTGGCCCATCCTCATAGCAGGCGAAGAGGTCAGGACCGGCCAGTGGCTCGAGGTTTCTCCCCCCGCGAACCCTTCTCGGCACATGGGGCGCGTCGCGCGCGGCACGCCCGAGCTGGCCAACCGCGCCGTGGAAGCCGCCGAGGCGGCGTTCCCCAAGTGGCGCGGCACCCCGGCCACCAGGCGCGCCCAGATCCTCCGCCGCGCCGCGAATATCATGGCCGACCGGCGCTTCGAGCTCGTCGCCACCATGGTCTTCGAAAGCGCCAAGCCCTGGCGGGAGGCTGACGGCGATGTCACCGAAGCCATCGACTTCATCCGCTACTACGCGCTCCAGGCCGAGGAACTCGGCGAAGGCCAGGACCTGTCACTCGTCCCCGCCGAGCACAACCGGCTCATACACGAAGGACGCGGCGTGGCCGCAATTATCGCCCCGTGGAACTTCCCGCTCGCCATCATCACGGGCATGACCTCGGCGGCCCTTGCCGCGGGCTGCACCGCAGTCATCAAGCCGGCTGAACAGTCGCCCATCATCGCCGCAAAGATGGTCCGGATCCTCCACGAGGCGGGCATCCCGCCGGCCGCTGCCAGCTACCTGCCCGGCCCCGGCGAGACGGTAGGCGACGCGCTCATCCGCGACCCCCGCGTTGCCATGATCGCCTTCACGGGCAGCCGTGAAGTCGGCCTCCACATCGTCGAAACAGCCGGCAAGCCAATGCCCGGCCGGACCCACATCACCCGCGTTATCGCCGAGCTCGGCGGCAAGAACGCCATCATCGTCGACGACGACGCCGACCTCGACCAGGCGGTGGAAGGCGTGGTGGCCTCCGCGTTTGGATTTGCCGGCCAGAAATGCAGCGCCTGCAGCCGCGTCATCGTGCTCGAACAGGCCTACGACGAATTCCGCGACCGCCTTGCCGCCGCCGTCGAAAGCCTGCCCGTCGGCCCGCCCGAAGATCCCTACACTGTCGTCCCGCCGGTCATTTCCCGCGAGGCCCAGGAGCGCATCGAGGGCTACATCCGCATCGGCGAGCGCGATGGCCGCCTGCTGGTCAAAGGGCGCTCTTGCGACGAAGGCTTCTTCGTCGCGCCGCACGTCTTCGAAAACCTCTCGCTGGCTTCGCCGTTGAGCACCGAAGAGGTCTTCGGCCCGGTGCTGGCCATGTTCCGCGCGCGGGATTTCGACGAAGCGCTCGCCACTGCGCTCGATTCGGACTACGCCCTGACGGGCGGCCTGTATTCCCGCAACCCGCGCAACATCGCCCACGCCAGCGAGCGCTTCCGCGTCGGCAACTTCTACATCAACCGCGCCATCACTGGCTCGATGGTCGGCAGGCAGCCCTTTGCCGGTTTCGGCATGTCCGGCACGGGCGAAAAAGCCGGCGGCCCCGATTACGTCCGCCACTTCACCCTCCCCCGCGTGGTCACCGAGAACACCATGCGCCGCGGCTTCGCCCCGGACGGCCCGCGCTAGCCACAATGCGCCCGCGGCCCTGAGCCGCTGCTAACAGTCCCGGTCGCTGACTTCCATCGAGGTGAACCGGGTGTTACAGAAGATCGCGCCTTCGAGGCCGGTCTCGCGCTCATCCGACCATGGATATGTCGCGCCGCCCAGGTGCGCTTCCGTTAAGTTCGTTCCGGCCAGGTTGGTGTCTGTGAGATTGGTGCTTCGAAGGTCAGCGGCCGTCAGGTTGGCGCCTGACAGATCTGCGCCCGAAAGATCTGACCCATTCAAGACCGTCCCCACGAGCGTCGCGCCGGCCAGATTGATGCCGGAGAGGTTGCTGCTGACGAAATCGAAGAAGCTCAGGTCAAGGCCCGAAAGGTCGAACCCACTCAGGTCAACCCGGGTGCAGGTCACGGTCGTCGAAAGCACGGTGCAACCATCCATCCCCTCGAACAAGGCCATCGTCTGCCCATTCCCAGCATCACCACCGGCGTCCGAGGCCTCTTCTTCAGCCGTGTCCTCTCCAGGAGTCGACGGTTCCATCGCAGGCATGCTGCCGTCGTCGTCGGACACGGTGCCGTTATCCCCACCGCAAGCCGCAACAAGGACTGCGGCGAGGGCAAGTGAACAGGCCAAAAGTCGGTAACGCATTAGTTTCTCCAAATTAGCTGTCGTGGAGACAGCAATACATTCAGTGAACTACAATTCGAACCTATGAGCGAACTACGTTCTGGCATACATTTACCCCCGCCACCTGAAGCGGCACTGGCGCCCCGCTTCCCGCTTCCTGTAGGCTCCATCCGCATATTCCAGCGCTGCACACCACGCCGCGCCACGGGAGGGGTTCATGTTCTCCGGTTCATATCGCGGGTTCGAAGCTACCATCGAACCGCCCGGCATCGGCATCATCCGCTTCAACCAGCCCGAACGCCTCAACGGCACCACCCAGCAAACCAAGCGCGACCTGGTGGAGGTGCTCACGCAGGCGCAAATGCGCGACGAAATCCGCGTCGTGGTGTTCACCGGCTCCGGCAGGGCTTTCTCCGCCGGCGACGACATCAGCGGCCGGCCCGTGCCGGAAGGAGGGGAAGCCGCCGTCCCGGATATCCCCCGCGGCCATGAAAACCCCATCGGGACCTACGAAGGGCTGCGCGTCCTTTCGCAGACGCTCAACCAGGCCGTCCGCAAGCTCGACAAGCTCACCATCGCCGCCGTCAACGGCTTCGCCATCCAGACCGGGCTCTCGCTCGCGCTTTCCTGCGACTTCCGCATCGCGTCCACCGAGGCCCGGATGGGAAGCGGCACCCTTCGCTTCGGCCTGCTTCCCGATGAAGGCGGCCAGTTCCTGCTCGTCCAGCTCATGGGCGTAGCAAAGACCATGGACTTCCTCATGCGCAACCGCATCGTCAGCGGCGAAGAAGCCTTCGAGCTCGGCCTCGTCCACGAAGTCGTCGATCCCGACCAGCTCATGCCCCGGACCCTGGAGCTTGCGCGAGAACTCGCCGACGGCCCGCAGGTCGCCATGCGCCTGCTCAAGACCACCATCTACAACGCCGCCGAGATGACCTTCGCCCACGCCCTCGACGACATCGCCGCCAAGACCGCCATTAGCGACCACCACCCCGACGTCCGCGAAGGCATCGCCGCCTTCCGCGAAAAACGCAAACCCACCTTCAACGCCTGGCTCGAAGGGTAGCCGCGGCCGCCCCTGGCCGCGGGGCATGTCCCGTGCTTTCCACTCGCGCGCGGCCTCCCCGGTGAGGGCCTACCGCCGCGCCGACGGAAACTGCGGCGGCCGCTGCTCCAGGATTGCCCGTGCGCCCTCCGCCGGGTCCGCCGACATGAACCCGAACAGTTCCAGCGCCGCCGAGTAGTCGAACGATGTCACTCCGCCCAGCCGCAGCCACTGGTTCAGCGACCGCTTGGTGAACCGCTGCGCCAGTTGCGGGCCCGCAGCAAGCCGCTCCGCGATGGCCATCGCTTCCGGAAGCGCCTGGCCGGGCGGCACCACCTTGCTCACCAGGCCGATGCGCTCTGCCTCCTTGCCGTCCACGAAGTCGGCCGTCAGCAGGTAGTACTTCGATTTCGCCATCCCGCAGAGCAGCGGCC
>SLAK01000069.1 GCA_007126855.1 Dehalococcoidia bacterium
CTCATCGAAGAAGCGCGGCGGGAAGCCGGCGCGATGTTTCGCGTAATCGCCGGCGGTTTTGCCGAAGTCGGGCGCGGTCATGGGGGAAGGATACACGCGGTGGGGCGGGGTGCTACTGCTTTAGCCGCGAGCGGATGGCGCGTTCGAGCTCCTGCGGCTGGTTAGTGCCGATGCGGTAGCATTTGCCGTTCTTGAGGGTGATCTCGACGGCGTCGAAGCCGGCGACGTTGTAGACCGTGCGCCCGGGCAGGAGGCGGATGCCCCAGCCGGTGTACCAGGGGTTGCGGACTACTTCGGCGGAGGCGATCTCCTTGAGGGGCCAGGAGCGGCGGATGAGGCCGACACCGAAGCGGATGCGCAGATGGGTGCGGTCGACTTCGACGATGAGGGAGCCGAAGAGGAAGGATCCGATGATGACCACGAGCAGCACCGCGGCGCCGATGAAATGCGCGTCGACGGTCGCGAAGGCGATATAGATGAGCAGCGCGACCAGCAGCGCCCCGAGGAGGGTTACGGTGCCGAATTGCTGGTGGATATACCGGTTGGGCACGAATGGAAGCGTAGCAATCTGGCCCCATCCGGGACACGCCCGGGGCGAATTCAGGTGATGCTCCGGGCGTGCCGATGATCGTGGTGTGGGAAAGGTTGTTATCGGCATTGTGGCGGCGCTGCTGCTGGGGTTGGCGGCGCTCGCGCACGTGGAGCTCGACGAGTCGCGCGTGATGGGAATGGTGCGCACCGTGATCCCTGAGGAAAACGAGGCGCCGGACTTGCTGCAGGAACTGGGGTCGCGCGCGCCGGTAGACCTGCCAGGCGGCATCGACTTCGCGACCTTCTTCGACCCCGACCCTGAACTGCTCGAGACAGACCCCGAGCGGTGGTCGGCCATTTTTTCGGTGACCAGGGAGACCACGCACCCGGAGGGATGGGCGTCGCTGTGCCGCGAAGTGAACCGGGAAATAGGCGAGGACCGTAGCGCGGACGTGTTGCTCGGTGCACTGGCCTGCAGCGAGCACCCGCCGGTCACAAGGACGCAGCAGTTCGCGGCCTACATCCTGCAGACGCAGGCATATGTGGCGCTCTACAAGAACGAGGTGCCGGGCTTTTCGCGCGCGGGCATTGAGGGCCGCCAGGGCACGCTTGCCGTGGAATGCACCGCCAGCCCCATCTTCAGCGACCGTTCGGAGGACTCTCCCTTCGGCGAGGTCTGTGGGCTGGTGCAGGACACGTCGTACAGGCAGGGGGACAAGCTGGCGACATTCCGCGCGCTGGGCGCGGCCTATGAGCTGGTCGCGGAACATATAGCAGCGCGCGACCCGGCGGTGGCCCCGGAGGCCGCTTTCTTCGATACCGGGGAATAGGCCTTCCGGCGCGCGGGCGGCTCGTGCAGAATGCGCCAATGCCTGAACGACCCGTCGCTGTGATATCCATGCCGCTCGAAGAGGAATTCAAGGAGCGGATCGCCGCCGCTGCCGATGCGCGCTTCATCCCGGTGAGCGCGCGGCAGGAGGACGTAATCCCGCATATCGCGGATGCGGAGGGAGTGCTCGTCAGCAACATGCTGAAGGCCGACGCTGCGCTGTTCGATGCGGCGCCGAAGCTGCGCGTGCTTTCGGGCGTGGGCGTGGGCTACGACAACGCCGACGTGGAGGAAGCGACAAGCCGCGGCATCGCTATCTGCAACACCCCCGGGGTGCTGAGCGGCGCGGTAGCGGATCTGACTATCGCATCGATCATCATGTTGCTCCGGCGGCTGCTGGCCCACGTGGACTATGTGCGGAGCGGGGCGTGGTCGCGGCGGGAGCCAGGCCCGCCGCTGAGCCATGACGTCACCGGGAAGGTACTCGGCATCGTCGGCTACGGGCGTATCGGGCGGGAAGTGGCGCGGCGCGCGCAGGCGCTGGGCATGGAGACGGTGTTCCACGACGTCTTCACGGAGGCGCCGGAGGGTGCGCCGCTGAGCGCGTACCTGCCGCTCGACGAATTGCTGCAGCGGTCGGACGTGGTCTCGATCCACGTGGACCTGAACCCGACGACGCGGCATATGTTCAGCGCGGAGCAGTTCAAGCTGATGCGGCCGGATGCGTACCTCATCAACACGTCGCGCGGGCCCGTGGTGGACCAGGCAGCGCTGACCGAGGCGTTGAAGGCAGGCGAGCTGGCGGGGGCGGCGCTGGACGTGTTCGAAGTGGAGCCGGTGCCGGAGGACGACGAGATCTACCGGCTGCCGAACGTGATCCCCTTCAATCACATGGCGACGGCGACGGAGGAGACGCGGAAGGCGATGCGCGGGCTGGCAGTGGACAACATGCTGGCGGTGCTGCGCGGGGAGATGCCGCCAGCGATCGTGAACCCGGAGGTGCTGGCGCTGGCGCGCTGATCAGCGCTCGGCGGCGGGGGTTTCGGCTTCTTCTTCGGCTCTGCGCTGTTCTTCGGTGCGCCGGATGGGGCGGCGGATGGTCCAGCGGCGGAAGCGTTCTTCCATGGGTGCGTCGGGGCCTTCGCGTTCGAGCTGTTCCTGGCGCATCTTGACGAAGTCTTCGCGGGTGCGGCCGCCCATCTGGCTGGTGTGGGCGAGGAGGGCTTCGATCTTGGTTTCCCAGTGGTCGCTGATGTCGACGTTGTAGTCGGGGTTGGTGCTGCCGGCCAGGAGCACTTCGTTGACCTGGTGGGCTTCGAGGCCTTCCTCTTCGTGGTGGGGATAGAAGAGGCGGTCGCGGACGAGGGGGTAAATGGCGTCGGCAACAACGGTGCCGACGACGCGGTGGTCGCGGTGGTTGAAGGTGCTGCGGAAGCCGTCCCAGGTGATGACGACATCGGGGCGGTAGCGGCGGAGCAGGCGCACGATGTGGCCGCGAAGTTCGTGGTCTTCGACGGTGTAGCCGTCGGGATAGCCCAGGAAGATGCACTCTTTGACGCCGAGGATGCGGCAGGCGGCGCGCTGCTCTTCTTCGCGGATGGCGGCGAGCTTTTCGGGATGCATGCTTTCGTCGTGGGTTCCCTTGTCGCCGTTGGTCACAACAACGTAGCGGACTTCCCAGCCTTCGGCGCACCAGCGGGCGACGGTGCCGCCGCAGAGGAATTCGGCGTCATCCGGGTGGGCCATGATGACCATGGCCGAAGCGGGGCCGGTGATGGGCGGGAGGGGTTCGGCTTCCATGGAGCCCAGCGGGGTCTGGACCTGGGACTGTTTCTTGCCGTCTTTGTTGTTGTCGTTGTCGCTCATGCGTCTCACTCGGCCAGGAGCGCCGATTCGAGCGCTTCGTTGCTGAGTGCGTCGAAGGCCGCTTCGTTGGCGTCCCGGGATTTGCGGGTTTCTACCCGCTCATACACCGAGCTCAGGGCCATGGCAATGTTTCGCCAGCGGAAGCGCTCGACATTTCTGCGCCCGGCGCGGCTGAAGTTGTGGCGGAGGTGCGGGTTGTTGAGCAGGACGTCGAGTTTTTCGGCAAAGGGGCCGGGGCAGCGCCAGGGGATGAGGTAGCCGTTGACGCCATCGATGACCGTTGAGACCAGGCCGCCCACGCGGGAGGCGACGACGGGCGTGCCGCAGGCCATGGACTCGACAGCGACCAGCCCGAAGCTTTCGTAGTAGCTGGGGACGACGCAGACGTCGGCGGCGGCGTAGTAGTCCGGCAGGGCGTCGTGGGGCAGAGCACCTTCGAAGCGGACACGGTCGCGCACACCGGCGTCTTCCGCCTGGGCGCTGAGCTCTTCGCGGAGGCCGGTGGCCTGGGCATCGCCGCCGACGATGATGAGCTGGGTGCCGGGCGTTTCGACCTCGGCCAGTGCCTGGATGAGGATATCGACGCCCTTGAGCTTTTCCAGGCGGCCGACCCAGAGGAGGACCGGAGCGCCGGGGTTGATGCCCAGGCGGACGCGGGCTGCGTCACGGTCGCGCGGGTAGAAGAGCTCGAGGTCGATGCCGCAGGGGATGGTGTCCATGCGGGATTCATCGGCGCCGTAGTAGCGGCGGAGGACCGCGCGCTCGTGATCGCTGGCGGTGATGATGGCATCGGCGCGGCGGGCGGCGTTGCGCTCGTGGAGGATGCGGCGGCGCGGCTCTTCCTCGGTGATGCGGGCGCGGTTCTTCACCTCGCCCAGGGTGTGGAACATAGTGACGTGGGGCGCGCCGAGGGCGCGGGCCACATGGATGCCAGCGCGCGCGCTTTGCCAGTAGTGGCTGTGGACGACGTCGTAAGGGCGCGGCTCGCCGGCGACGAAGCGGAGCAGGTTGCGGACAAAATCGCCGAGGTGCGCGGGCAGGTCTTCTTTTTCGACTGGCTCGACGGGGCCGGCCTCGATCTGGACGAGGCGCAGGCCGGGCTCGAGGATCTCCACCGCGGGGCCATCGCCTTCGCGGCGGGTGAAGATATCCACGTGGTGGCCCTGGCGAGCCAGTTCGCGCGACAGCTCCAGGACATAGACGTTCATGCCGCCGGAGACGCGTCCGCCCAGGGCGGCGACGGGGCTGGTGTGGTAGCTGAGCTGGGCGATGCGTTTCATGCGATGTCTCTGCCGTTGCGGGCGCGTGCGGTTCAGCTTAGCGGTGCCGGAGCTGGATGCGAAGCAGGCGGCGCGCCTTTGCCCCCATGCGGAATTTATAGTCTTCGTCGCCGCGGAGGAAGCTGAAGCGGCGTTTGCCGCGCTCGATGGCGGAGCGCAGGGCCAGTGCCTTGGAAACGATGCCTATGGAAATGGCGGCGTATTCGGGGGCATAGCCGCTGTTGTAGAGCAGAGTCGTTTCGGCGGTTTCGAAGCTCCAGGTCATGGCCGCGAGGTTGCCGTCGATGGTGATGGTCGAGAGGCGCATGAGGCCGGCGGCGGAGGCCATGGCGGCGATGTCGCGGAAGAAGGCTTCGGTGTGGCCATTGAGGAATTCAGCCTTGTCGGTGCGGCTGGCGCGCATGAGCTCGAGGAAGCGGTCGAGGCGGGCGGCGATATCGCCGGGGTCCGTGTATTCCTCGAAGCGGAGGTTGCCGGCGGATTCAGCCAGGCGCATCTTGCGGCGGAGCTCGTGGCGGTCCTTCTTCGACAGGCCGGCCAGGAAGTCATCGAAGGTGGCGGGCAGGTCGGCGACGGGGGTGAGGGCCTCGTCTTCGGTGGTGGCATCCCGGCCGAACTGGCCGGCGAGCTCCCGCACGGCGGTGGCGAAGGGCGAGCTTTCCGGCAGGCCCCAGAGCGAGGCGAAGGGGGCCATGTCTTCGTTGAGCCATTCGAGCAGGCCGCGGGCGGCGAGCGCTTCGGCGCCGGGAGCGGCGAGGATCGGGCTGTAGTCGCTGAGGTTGTGGTTGCCGAGGAGGGCCATGGCGCCGGGGTCCATGTCGAGCGGGATGACACCGATGAGCTCTTCTTCGCGCCGGACGGCGAGAAAGACCGGCAGGCAGGGCTCGCCGAAGTGCCTGAGCCATGCGGCGGCCCAATCGGGGTGGGAGAAGATGGGCGCTTCCGGCGTCGCCGCGTGCAGTTCGAGCCATTCGGTGCGGAGCGCCTGGAAATCTTCCGAGGTGGTGAGGGGCAGGACGTTGGCCCGGGTGGCGCTTCCGCTTCGTTCAGTCACGAGGGCCTCGCAGGTGGCTAGTGGTAGTGGCGGCCATGGACAAGTGCCAAGAACTCAGACCGGGTGACGCTGGAGCGCTTGAACATGCCGCGCATGGCGCTGGTGACCATGCGGCTGCCGGGTTTCTTTGCGCCGCGCATGGTCATGCAAAGGTGTTCGGCTTCGATGACGACGGCGACGCCATCGGGTTCGAGCGTTTCCATGATGGCTTCGGCGACCTGGCTGGTGAGCTGCTCCTGGATCTGCGGGCGGCGGGCGTAGCCTTCGACAACGCGGGCGAGCTTGCTGATGCCGACGACACGGCCTTCCGGCAGGTAGCCGACGTGGGCGAGACCGTGGAAGGGGAGGAAATGGTGTTCGCACATGCTATAGAAGGGGATATCGCGGAGCAGCACCATTTCGTCGTGGGCGACTTCGAAGCCGACCTTGAGGTACTCCCTGGGGTCGATGTGGAGCCCGTCGAAGATTTCCGCATACATTTCGGAGATGCGGCGGGGGGTCTCGAGCAGGCCTTCGCGGCCGGGGTCCTCGCCGATGGCCTGGAGCATTTCGAGCACGGCAGCTTCGAGCCGCTCCATATCGACGGAACCGTTGCGATTGAGGACGTGGGTCACAGGCACACCTTCGGCGGAGCGCTCGGGGCACTCTTGACTTCGTCGCCAGAGACCGGCTCAGCGTAACAGCAGCCGCGAATAACCATCAATCACTTGTGAATCATCTTCGGCGCGGCCTGGCTGGCGGTCGCTGTTCACCCAATCATTGTGCCAGTGTTTCGTGCCGATTGGTTAACGCCCCGAGTCGCCCGAAGCCGGGCGGCGGCGCTCCCGCTGCCCAACCCTGGCGATCGTGGGACTGGAAGGGGCGGATTAACGGCTGCCCCAGGGCGAGCCATCGTCATCGTCCCAGTCATCGTCGTCCCATAGCCAGTCGTCGTCATCCCAGAACCAATCGTCGTCGTCCCACTCCCAGTCGTCGTCCCAGTCACCGAAGAAGTCGAATTCCCCGATCTGGTCTTCGGGAGGCGGCTGGATGTCCACCGGCTGGCCCCAGTCGAAGAAGTAAAACTCGAGGGAGGTGTGCATCTCTTCGCCGGCGAAGAAGGGGTCGTTGTCGTCCACCGACATCTCGAAGAGGAATTTGACCGGGCGTCCGCTCTCGTCGATCCAGACGTCAACGGGAAATCCCTCGCCGCTGAAGTCGAAGGCGGCGTCGTGGACGGTGACGCGGAAGTGGCGAGCGCGGACGTCGCGGACGGTGTCGTCGCCCAGGTCTTCGATCTCGTCTCCCATTTCGCGGAGGAGGTCGAACATGGCGGCGGGGTTGTCGCCGAAGAAGAAGTCGTCACCTTCGAAGACATCGTCGGTGCAGTCTTCGTCCATTTCCCACATGTCCCCGAACCAGTTGGAGCGGGTGTAGCAGGTGGTGCCGATCTGGATGACCTCCATCTCCATGAAGATGATGTCCATCATGAAGTGGGTGCGATCGTTTTCGAGGTCGACGGCGCCTTCGCCGTGGAGGCTCATGCCGTCGCCGAAGAGCGAGTCGAACATGCCGCCGCCGCTCTCGTCGCCGCCGGAGAAGGTGGCCTTGAATTCGAATTTGAAGGTCTTCTCCTCGGCGGCGCGCTCGGGCGCGGCGCGGACGGCATCGGGGGAGAAGATGGATGAGCTTCCATTCCCGCCGCAGGCAATGAGCAGAAGCGGCAAGGCCAGGACTGCAGCAAACAAAAACAAGCGACGCACTGTATCCTCCGGAAGCTGCCCGTGCCTGTCCGCATGGGGACAGCCGGGAAAGAGCCCTCCGCAATAGTATCGGCTTCGGGGGCTACGTGGTGCAGTGCCAGACGGGTGAAAAGGGTACCGGCCCGTTCCGAAAGTTAGGGGCGTTTGAGCATGTTCCGCACGATGGTGGCCAGGTCTTCCCGGGTGGAGCCGGATTCTCCCTGGCCGGACCAGGCGCCAAGGCCCAGGAATGCCATGGTGTAGGTGGTGAGGAGCACCTTGATGGTGGACTCGACGGGGAGCGGGGCGAACTCACCGGCTTCGATGCCTTCGTTCACCATGCGGCAGTAGGCGGTGAACATGGGTTCGGCGAATTCGGAGACAATCTCGTGCCGGTTGCCGGCCATGAATGCCGAGCGCATGATGATGCGGTTTTCTTCGAGGAATTCGGCGAAGACGTTGAGGCCGGTCAGGAGGCGGTCGATGTGGGGCGTGCTTTCGGACACGGTGGACTGGTAGCGGTCCGTGGCGCTGCGGGTGAGGGACAGCAGGATCTCGCGGAGCAGGTCGTCCTTGGAAGGGAAGTACCCGTAGAGCGTGCCAACGCCGGTGTCGGCACGGCGGGCGATCTGGGCCATGGATGTTTCGTCGACGCCCTGGCTGCGGAAGAGTTCGCCGGCGGCGTCGATGATGGCCGCGCGGGTCATCGCCTTGCGTTCTTGCAAGCTCGGCCGGCGGGCTTGCGCTGTCTCCACGTGCGTTTGCGTCACCATGTGCCCCTCTATGGCCAGCAGCGAAAGTTATGAGGGCGCCGCTGCTGGCGTGGCGAATTTTACCCTACCAATACTAGGACGTGTGCCAGTTGACGTCTCCGTGCAGGTCCGGGTCGTGTTCTTTGGACGCGAAGACGGCGTATTCTTCCTTGCTGGCGCCGATGGTGGTGGTGTCGCCGTGCCCCGGGTAGATGGTTGTGTCGTCGGACAGCGCATAGAGCCGGGTGGTGATGGACTCGAGCTCCTGTTCCAGGTCGGCGTGGGAAGCGCTGCGTCCGGGTCCTCCCGGGAACAGGGTATCGCCGACGAAGGCGCTCTTTCCGTGGACGAAGGTGGTGCTGCCAGGGGTATGCCCGGGGACACTGATTACGTCGAAGGTGAGCGAACCGACCTGCACTTGCTGGCCATGCTCGAGCGGCTGGTCGACCTGCCCTTGCTCGAGCCAGGGCTCGCGGGGGTCGGCGAGCAGGCGGCAGTCGAAGTGGCGCTTCAACTCGCTGAGACCCGCGGTGTGGTCTCCGTGGGAGTGGGTGAGCAGGACCTGCGTGGGCCGGACACCCGCCGCTTCGGCCGCGGCGATGCTCTTTTCCGGCTCGTCGGGCGCGTCGATAAACGCGGCTTCGTTGGTCTGGCGGTCGATGACAATGAAGATGTTGTTGCCCCAGGCCCCGGCGGGGCCGTCCATCACGATCCGCAGGTTGCCGTCGTCGAATGTCTGCATCGTGGTGTTCCTCCTTCGGTTCCCCAGGGCCCAGTGTACACGGCGGAGCCGCCGCGGCTCACGGCTCCGAACCGGGCTCGCGGGCCAGGCGGGCCATGGCGATGCCGACGAAGACGCCGACAAGCGTCTCGATAATGTGGGTCAAGGTCATCCGGACACCGGCGTCACCGCCGAAGACGCCGATCACGATAAGGCCCGCGATGGCGAGCACGAGCGTATAGGCCAGGACCGTGATGATGCGGCCCAGGATGGGGCCCAGGTCGACATCCGCCCCGTTCATTGCCGGGCTCCGCGTGGGATGGGCCGGGCCAGCCCGGCGAGGAAGAGCCGGCACGCGCACAGCGCGATTGCACGGGCAGCGACGAAGGCGCCGGGCGCGGGGCGGGCCGCTATGGTGCGATCGATGGACATGGTTGGTCCTCCAGGCGAGTGATGTGGTGCAGCATTTCGCCGCCGGGCTGGAGTGCTGATGCCACGGTGTCGCTCGCGCGACCGGTGCCGTCCTTTCGGCGCCGCGCTCGCCGCTTACAGGGATGGACCGGCGATGTACCCTTGGCGCATGAAATGGAGGGCGGACCGATGCGTGATCGATTTCTCGTGACAACTGACTGGCTGGAGCAGAACCTGGAGCGGCCTGACCTGCGGGTGCTGGACTGCACGGTGTTTTTACAGCCGCGGGAGGAAGGCGGCTTCACGATTGAGAGCGGGCGTGGCCACTGGGAGCAGGGGCACATCCCTGGCTCGGCGTTTGCGGATTTGCCAGGGGAGTTGAGCGACACGAGCCAATGGCTCCGCTTCATGATGCCGCCGGCAGAGCAATTCGCGGAGGCGATGTCGGGCTACGGCGTTGGCGACGGGACCGAGGTTGTGCTCTACGACGCGGCGATGAGCATGTGGGCGGCGCGCATATGGTGGATGCTGCGCGCCTTCGGCTTCGACAATGCCCGGGTGCTGGATGGCGGCTGGAAGAAGTGGAAGGCGGAGGGCCGGCCGGTTTCGACCGAGCCGCCCTCGTACCCGAGGGGCAATTTCGTGGCGAAGCCGCGGCCGGAGCTCATCGCGAGCAAGGACCACGTCTTGCAGGCGATCGAGGACGGCCACACCTGCATCGTCAACGCGCTGGCGGAAGACCAGCACAGCGGGCAGACGAATGCCTACGGGCGTCCCGGGCACATCCCCGGGAGTGTGAACGTGCCGGCCATGCGCATTTTGGACCCGGAGACGAACGAGTACCTGCCGCTCGAGGAGCTGCGCAAAAAGTTCGAAGGTGTGGGCGCGGCGAACGCGGGGCGCGTCATCACCTACTGCGGCGGTGGGATTGCCGCGAGCAGCGACGCCTTTGTGCTGACTATGCTGGGCCACGACCGGGTCGCGGTGTACGACGCGTCGCTGTCTGAGTGGGCCGCGGACGAGTCGTTGCCGATGGAGGTGTGAGGGGGCGGGGGTTGCGGCCCGTCAGTGCTGGTTGTTGTCGTCCGGGGACCCACCCTC
>SLAK01000001.1 GCA_007126855.1 Dehalococcoidia bacterium
ACGCCCGACTCCGGCACCGTTACCGTCTTCGGCCAGCCACCATCGATAGCGGCCCGCCGCCACATCGGCGCCGTCTTCCAGGAAGGCACGCTCGACCCGCTCGCCAGCGTCGCCGACAACCTGCTGCTCGCCGGCCGGCTCTACGGCCTGTCCCGCGGCGAATGCCGCGCCAGGGCCGCCGAACTCCTCGGCCAGTTCGGCCTGGCGGACCGGCTGCATGACCCGGTTACCTCGCTTTCAGGCGGCATGCGGCGCCGCGTCGAGGTCGCCCGCGCCCTCTTGCACGAGCCAGAGCTGCTGGTGCTGGACGAGCCTACCACTGGCATC
Source organism: Dehalococcoidia bacterium (assembly GCA_007126855.1). Taxonomy (GTDB): domain Bacteria; phylum Chloroflexota; class Dehalococcoidia; order Tepidiformales; family Tepidiformaceae; genus SLAK01. The sequence goes on from SLAK01000001.1 coordinate 328, forward strand.
GATCCCGGCGAGCGCCAGGCGATCTGGAACGCCCTGCGCCCCTGGGCGGACGCTGGCCGCACCATCCTGCTCGCCACCAATGACCTGGTCGAAGCGGACAGCGTCTGTGGCCAGGCGGCGTTCATCCGCCATGGCCGTGTCGTCGCCGAAGGCGCCACCGGCGAGCTGAAACGCGGCCTGAAGAACGAGGCCGTGCTCCTGGACTGGGACATCAGCGAGGCCCAACGCGCCAGCATCTCCGCCTGGCCCGGCGTCGGCTCCGTCGCCGTACAGGAATCACTCGTGCAGGTCACCGTCGACGAGGCATCCGCGCTGGTGCCGCGCCTGTTCGAGCTGGCCGATGGCGCCATCCGTGGTGTCCAGATACACCCCGCCACGCTCGAAGACGCCTACTTCCACCACGTCGGCATCCGGGCAACCGGCGATACTGGAGTACCGGCATGACCGCGGCCCTGATCCTCCTGGAGCGAGACCTTCGCGCCGTGGCACGTGCCCGCTCGCAGCTCTATTCGTCCATAATTACGCCGCTCATCTTCCTGGTGTTCCTTGGGGCCGGCGTGACCCATGGCCTGCAGCCTGCCAACCTGCCGGCCGGCAACTTCACCGCGTTCCTGGTGCCCGGCGTGGTCGTCATGACCCTGGTCTTCTCCGCAACCTTCTCCAGCGCCTCCTACTACCGGGACCGGGACAATGGCGTGCTGCGCGTGCTGCTTGCGTCTCCGCATTCGCCACGCCGCATCCTGCTGGGCAAATCGCTGGCCGGCGTCGTTATCGGCGTGGTGCAGGCCTCCATCGTGCTGGCCATCGCCGCGCCCTTCGTCGACTTCCGCTGGCAATACGGCGTGCCCGCCGGGCTCGCGGTAGCAGTACTTGTGATGGTGCTCACCGCGCTGCTGCTCGCCGGCGTGGCCCAGGTGTTTGCATCCCGCATCCAGAGCATGCAGGGCTTCCACCTGGTCATGAACCTGGTGCTCTTCCCGCTGCTGTTCTTCTCGGGGGCCTTCTTTCCGATTGCCGATGTGCCGACGTGGCTCGAGGTACTCGCCCGCGTCAACCCGCTGACTTACGCCGTGGATGCGCTGCAGGTCGCCGTCTATGCCGAGGACACGAGCGGCTTCACGGGCCTGCCCATCGACCTGGCTGTCCTCGGCGTGCTTGCGGCGGCGGTCTTCGCGCTAAGTTTTGCGCGCGTGCCACGGGTCACCTGGTCGGGCATGTAGAAGGTTTGGCGCACGAAGAAAGGGAGCCGCCTGGCTCCCTTCGTATCGTTCGGGCCCTTCAGAACTTAGCTGAGCGACGCCTTCGCCTGTTCGGCCAGCTTGCCAAACGCGTCCGGCCGCGTCACCGCGATGTCCGCAAGCGCCTTCCGGTCGAGCTCCACGCCGGCTTTCTTGAGGCCGTTCATGAAGCGGCTATAGGTGAGGCCATGCAGGCGGGCCGCCGCATTGATGCGGATGATCCACAGCTTGCGGAAATCTCCCTTGCGGGCGCGCCGGTCTTCGTAGCTATACCGCAGTGCGTGCAGCATGCTCTCGTTCGCGCGCCGGAAGACCCGGTGCCGCTGACCATGATGCCCCTTGGTCAGGGACAGGACTTTCTTGTGCCGCCGGTGCGACGTTACGCCACGCTTAACTCTACTCATGGTTCTCTCGCCTCTGGGGCCGGCCTACTGGCCTGCCAGGAGCCTCTTGATCCTCGGGGTGTCGGTCTGCGAAACCTCGACGGTGCGGCCAAAAAGCACCCTCACCGGACGGCGCTTGTTGCGCCGGAAGTGGTTTCGCCCGCCGTACATGCGCATCAGCTTGCCCCCGCCGCTGTAGCGAAAGCGTGCTGCAGCGCCTTTGTGGGTTTTCAGCTTTGGCACGTCATTCTCCTCGTTCTGAAGCGCCGACTTCGGCAGCTTGCTCGTCATCTTCCCGCACTTCGGGCTTCTGGTCATCTTCCGGCAGGAGAGGCTCGTCGCCCTTTGAGTCCTCGGGCGCTTCCGCCCCGGACTTGCCGTCAGCTGCTTGCTCTGCTTGTGCTTGCTCTTCCGCCTTTTTCTTCGCCAGCGCGGCCAGCTTCTTCTTGTCCGGCGCGAGCACCATGGACATGTGGCGGCCTTCCAGCGTCGGATCCTTTTCGACTATGCCGACTTCTTCCAGCCGCGTCCTGATGCGGTCGAGCAGCTTCTTCCCGATCTGCGGATGCGTAATCTCACGCGCACGGAACATCACGGTCACTTTGACCTTCTCGCCCTGCTTGAGCAGCTTCTCCGCCGTCCGCGTCTTGAAGTCGATGTCGTGCTCGTCGATCTTCGGCTTCATGCGCACTTCGCG
>SLAK01000193.1 GCA_007126855.1 Dehalococcoidia bacterium
ACCCGCTCCCGCAAGCGCTCCTCGGTGAGTGGCCGGGTCGCCGCGAACGTACGCATATCGCTGGAAAACTGACGGATAGGACGGCCCTGGGCCACGAAGGCTCCATCCTGCGAAAACACCGCCTGGACACCGCCGTGCTCGACCATCTCGTCAATGAAGCCCGGGAACAGGCCTTCGACAATGGCCGCTCCCCGCGAGAGCATCGCGTGGGTGTGGCGACCCTGCGGCACACCCTTGCGGGGCGCCGCTTCCTGCGGAAGCGCGTCCCGCTCCAGGACCGTCACGCGGCCATAGTGGTCCGCAAGCACCCGTGCCGCCAGCAACCCGGCCACGCTCCCGCCGATCACGGCCGCATGACCATCCGCAACGCTGCCTGGAGATATCGCTTCCGCCATACCGCCCTCCTGAATTCAGGATGGCAGCCATGCTACAACCAGCGTCAAGCCCCGGCTCGATGCCAACGGCCAACGGCCAGAAGCTACCTGCTAGCGGCTAACAGCTCCCTGCGCCTTCTCCATCAGCGTCTGCGCCGTCACCACGCCGTGCTCCATGAAGTCCGCGATGACCGCCGCGAACTCCTCCGTCACCTCGCGCGGGATGCCGTGGCTCACCCGGCTGAACACGTGCAGCGTCGCGTTTGGCAGGCGCTGGAAATCCTTCAGGTTCGCCGTGAGCAGACCGTCGGCGGCGCCCGCGATCACCATCGTCCGCGTCTGCAGGTCCTTCAGGTCATCGCCGCGCCGGTAGTCCACCATCGCCTGCCACGACTGCTCGAAGTGCCCTTCGCTCACCGAGAGCGCCCGGTCCACCGCGCGCTCAATCTCGGAAGGGTCGTGCACGCGCGCCGTCGTCGCCATCCGCTCGCGGATCATCGTGTCCCGCGCACGCTCGCGCCACAGGCGCAGGGCCCGCTCGCGCATCTCCGGCGGCGTCTGCACCCCGTCGGCCGGCGCCGGCGCCACGAGCACCAGCTTGTTCAGCCGGTCCGCGTAGCGCAGTCCCAACTCCATGCCGATGACCCCGCCCATGCTGTGCCCCACATAGGTGAAGCGGTCCAGCCCCAGGTGATCGGCCATGCCGATGACATCGTCGGCGTACTGCTCGATCGTGTAGCCGCTATCGGGCCGGCCGCTGTCGCCCGCGCCCCGGGCATCCATCACGATGCAGCGGTAGCGGTCCGCCAGCAGCGGAGCCACGTTTTCGTAGCTGTCGTGCGAGCCCGTGTAGCCGTGGTGGAGAATAATCGCCTCCCCGCTTCCTTGCTGGTCATAGAACAGTTCGACGCCGTTGATCGTCGCATGCGGCATGTGGTCTTCCTCCTTGCGCTGCCCGTGAATCTACGCGGCCATCATACCGCCCGCCCCGGCCGCCGCCACACGTTCGCCACACCGCGCTGCACGGTGTCCAGCCTTCTCTGCCGGAATGCGCGCTAGACACCACAGGGATGCTTGACGTTGGTTGTATGCTATGCGAATTCCACAGAGGGAGAACGGCCTTGACCGTCGAGACACCGCCCGCTGAAGCCTTTCGCGCCGCATTCCGCGGCCAGATCCTCGAGCCCGGCATGGATGGCTACGACGACGCCCGCGCCATCCAGAACGGCCTCATCGACCGCCGGCCCGCCATGATTGCCCGGTGCCTGGGCACGGCGGACATCGTCGCCGCCGTCAATTTTGCGCGCGAATCCGGCCTGGAAATCGCCGTCCGTGGCGGCGGCCACAACGTCGCCGGCCGGAGCGTCTGCGACGACGGCCTCATGATCGACCTGTCCACAATGCGCAGCGTGCTCGTCGACCCCGAACGCCGGACCGCCCGCGTGCAGGGCGGCGCCACCTGGGCCGACATGAACAGCGAAACGCAGCTCCATGGGCTGGCGACGACCGGCGGCGTTGTGTCTACCACCGGCGTGGCCGGACTCACCCTGGGTGGCGGCCTGGGCTGGCTCATGGGCAAGCACGGAATGGCGGTTGACAACCTCATCTCGGCCGAAGTGGTCACCGCCTCCGGCGAGATCATCCGGGCATCGGCCAACAACCATCCGGACCTCTTCTGGGCCATCCGTGGCGGCGGCGGAAACTTCGGCGTCCTATCCGAGTTCGAGTTCCAGCTCCACCCGGTCGGGCCAATGGTTGTCGGAGGGCTTGTCGCCTATCCCTTCGAAGCCGCGCGCGATGTGCTCCGCTTCTATCGCGACTTCACCGCGAACCTGCCCGACGAGACCACCGCCATGGCCGGACTCTTGCATGCGCCGGATGGATCCGGTGTCAAGCTTGCGGCGATCCTCGCCTGCCACACCGGGACCATTGAAGAGGGCGAAGCCGCCGTGCGGCCTATCAAGGAACTCGGCACCCCGGCGATGGATGCCATGGGCCCCATCCCGTACTCGACGCTCAACAGCATGCTCGACGATGGCTTCCCCAAGGGAGCCCTGAACTACTGGAAGGCCAACTTCCTCCAGGCCCTCAGCGACGACGTCATCGACACGATGATCGCACGCTTCGAAGCATGCCCTTCGCCGATGAGCGGCATGATACTCGAGCACTTCCATGGCGCCGTCACCCGCGTGCCCGCAACCGAGACCGCCTTCCCGCTTCGCGATGAAGCCTACAACCTCGTGGTCGCCGGCGAGTGGCTGGAACCCTCCG